>JADHLS010000027.1 GCA_016780605.1 Reyranella sp. | reverse complement strand
CAGCTTCTCGAGCGCGCCCTGGCCTGAATCGACGGTGGCGATCTCGATGTCGGGATGGGCGAGCAACTCTTTGACGCCCAGGCGCTCGGCCTCGTTGTCCTCGGCGATCAGCAGCTTCTTCTTGCGCGGTCGCACATAGTCGTTGATGCGCGACAGCGCCGCCGTCAGCCCTTCGCTGGTCGTCGGCTTGTTGAGGTAGGAGAAGGCGCCGCGCGCCAGGCCCTGCTGGCGGTCCTCGTCCATGCTCAGGATCTGCACGGGGATATGGCGGGTTTCGAGCGTTCGCTTGAACTGGCTGAGCACGTTCCAGCCCAGCATGTCGGGCAGGAAGATGTCGAGCGACATCGCAACCGGCCGGTATTGCAGCGCGAGGTCGAGCGCCTCCGCGCCGCGCGCTGTCACCACGGCCTTCAGCCCGGCGGCGTGGGCCGCGTCGAGCAGGATGCCGGCGTAGTTGGGATCGTCTTCGACGATCAGCAGCACGCGGTCGCCCGGCTGGATGGTCGGGCGGTCGTCGGGGAACTGGTCGGCGAGGTGATCGGGCAGGGCGACCTGCGGCATCGGCAGCGTGTCCGGCAGCGGCTGGCGCAGCGCAGTGCGCGGGCCGGTATACATGGTCGGCAGGAACAGCGTGAAGGTGCTGCCCAGCCCCGGCGTGCTGCGCAGCGTCAGCTCGCCGCCCAGCAGCATCGCGAGCTCGCGGCTGATGGCGAGGCCGAGGCCGGTGCCGCCATACTTGCGGCTTGTGCTGGCGTCGGCCTGCTGGAAGGCCTCGAACACGATCTTCTGCTTCTCGACCGGGATGCCGACACCCGTATCGGTGACCTCGAAGGCCACCACCGAGCTCGCCTGGTTGAGCGCGAGGTTGTCGGAGCGCCAGCCGGTCTGCGCCGGCACGACGCGCAGGCGCACGCTGCCCTGGGCGGTGAACTTGAGCGCGTTGCTCAGCAGGTTCTTCAGGATCTGCTGCAGGCGCTTGGAATCGGTGACGATGCTGCGGCCGAGGTTCGCATCGACCTGCACCTCGAACGAAAGGCCTTGCGATTCCGCCTGGTGGCGGAACGGCCGCGCCACGGTCTCGAGCACGTTGGTGAAGAAGATCTCCTCGGCATCGACGGTGACGGTCCCCGATTCGATCTTGGAAAGATCGAGGATGTCGCTAATCAGGTTCAACAGGTCGGTGCCGGCGCCATGGATGGTGCGGGCGAACTCGACCTGCTTGGGCGCCAGGTTGCCTTCCGGATTGTCGGCGAGCTGCTGGCCCAGAATCAGGATCGAATTCAGCGGCGTACGCAGCTCGTGGCTCATGTTGGCCAGGAACTCGGACTTGTAGCGCGAGGTCAGCGCGAGTTCCGTCGCCTTCTCCTCCACCGCGCGGCGGGCCTGCTCGATCTCCTGGTTCTTGCGCTCGACCTCGAAGTTGCGCTCGGCGAGCTGGGCCGCCTTCTGCTCTAACTGCTCGTTGGTCTGCTGCAGCTCGCCCTGCTGGGTCTGCAGCTCGCTGGCGAGCTTCTGCGACTGCTCGAGCAGGCCTTCGGTCTGCATGGTGGCTTCGATCGAGTTCAGCACGATGCCGATCGAGGCGGTGAGCTGCTCGAGGAAGGCGATCTGCAGCTCGGTGAAGTGGCCGAGAGTCGCCAGCTCGATCACCGCCTTGACCTGACCCTCGAACAGCACCGGCAGCACGATGATGCTTTGCGGCGCCGCCTCGAACAGGCCCGACCCGATGGGATAGGCGGTCTTGGGCATGTCGGAGATGAGGATCTGGCGCCTGTCGGCGGCGCACTGGCCGATCAGGCCTTCGCCGATGTGGATGATCCGGGGATGGCCGCCGTGCGAATCGGCATAGACCGACAGCAGACGCAGGGAGGTGTCGCCCTGCTCGTCGGTCTCGGTCTTGTAGATCACGGCCTGGTGGGCGCCGACCAGCGGGGTCAGCTCGCTCAGCATCAGCCGGCCGACCGCGCCGAGGTCGCGCTGGCCCTGCAGCATGTTCGTGAAGCGGGCGAGGTTGGTCTTGAGCCAGTCCTGCTCGGTGTTGCGCTCCGTCGTCAGACGGAGATTGTTGATCATGGTGTTGATCTTGTCCTTGAGCTCGGCCAGCTCGCCCGAGGCGTCGACCTGGATCGATCGCGTCAGGTCGCCCTTGGTGACAGCGGTCGTCACCTCGGCGATGGCGCGCACCTGGGTGGTGAGGTTGGTCGCCAGCATGTTGACGTTGTCGGTGAGGTCCTTCCAGGTGCCGGCGACGCCGGGGACCTGGGCCTGTCCGCCGAGCTTGCCTTCGGTGCCGACCTCGCGCGCCATGCGGGTCACTTCGCCGGCGAAGCCGTTCAGCTGATCGACCATCACGTTGATGGTCTCCTTCAGCTGCAGGATCTCGCCGCGCACGTCGACGGTGATCTTCTTCGACAGGTCGCCGTTGGCCACGGCGGTCGTCACGTCGGCGATGTTACGCACCTGGGTGGTGAGGTTCGCCGCCATGAGGTTGACGTTGTCGGTGAGGTCCTTCCAGGTGCCGCCGACGCCGGGCACCTGGGCCTGGCCGCCCAGCCGGCCCTCGGTGCCGACCTCGCGCGCCACGCGCGTCACCTCGCCGGCAAAGGACCGCAGCTGATCGACCATGGTGTTGATCGTTTCTTTCAGCTGCAGGATCTCGCCGCGCACGTCGACGGACATCTTCTTGGAAAGGTCGCCCGTCGCCACCGCCGTCGTCACGTCGGCGATGTTACGCACCTGCGTGGTCAGGTTCGCGGCCAGCAGGTTGACGTTGTCGGTCAGGTCCTTCCACACGCCGGCGACGCCGGGCACCTGGGCCTGGCCGCCCAGCCGGCCCTCGGTGCCGACCTCGCGGGCCACGCGGGTCACCTCGCCGGCGAAGCCGTTCAGCTGGTCCACCATGGTGTTGATGGTGTCCTTGAGCTGCAGGATCTCGCCGCGCACGTCGACGGTGATCTTCTTGGAAAGGTCGCCGTTGGCGACGGCGGTCGTCACCTCGGCGATGTTGCGCACCTGGCCCGTGAGGTTGGTCGCCATGAAGTTGACGTTGTCGGTGAGGTCCTTCCAGGTGCCGGCGACGCCCGGCACCTGCGCCTGGCCGCCGAGCTTGCCTTCGGTGCCGACTTCGCGCGCCACGCGGGTCACTTCGCCGGCGAAGCTGTTCAGCTGATCCACCATCGTGTTGATGGTTTCCTTCAGGCGCAGGATCTCGCCCGAGGCGTCGACGGTGATTTTCTTGGAAAGGTCACCGCCCGCCACCGCGATGGTGACGTCGGCGATGTTGCGCACCTGGGTGGTGAGGTTCGCAGCCAGCAGGTTGACGTTGTCGGTGAGATCCTTCCAGGTGCCGGCGACGCCCGGCACCTGAGCCTGGCCGCCAAGCTTGCCCTCGGTGCCGACCTCGCGGGCCACGCGGGTCACCTCGCCGGCGAAGCCGTTCAGCTGGTCCACCATGGTGTTGATGGTCTCTTTCAGCTGCAGGATCTCGCCGCGCACGTCGACGGTGATCTTCTTCGACAAGTCGCCGCCCGCCACCGCTGTCGTCACCTCGGCGATGTTGCGCACCTGCGCCGTGAGGTTGGTCGCCATCGAGTTGACGTTGTCGGTAAGGTCCTTCCAGGTGCCGGCGACTCCGGGCACCTGCGCCTGACCGCCGAGCTTGCCTTCGGTGCCGACTTCGCGCGCCACGCGGGTCACCTCACCGGCGAAGCCGTTCAGCTGGTCCACCATGGTGTTGATGGTGTCCTTGAGCTGCAGGATCTCGCCGCGCACGTCGACGGTGATCTTCTTGGAAAGGTCGCCGCGCGCCACGGCCGTGGTCACGTCGGCGATGTTGCGCACCTGGTCGGTGAGGCTGCCGCACATGGCGTTGACCGAATCGGTCAGATCCTTCCAGGTGCCGGCCACACCCGGCACGATTGCCTGCCCGCCGAGCTTGCCCTCGGTGCCGACCTCGCGGGCCACGCGCGTCACTTCCGAGGCGAAGGAGCGCAGCTGGTCCACCATGGTGTTGATGGCTTCCTTGAGCTGCAGGATCTCGCCGCGCGGGTCGACGGTGATCTTGCGCGACAGGTCGCCGTTGGCCACGGCGATGGTGACGTCCGAGATGTTGCGCACCTGGGCCGTCAGGTTGTTGGCCATCGAGTTGACGCTCTCGGTCAGCTCGCGCCACACGCCCGTCACTTCGCTGACCTTGGCCTGGCCGCCGAGCTTGCCCTCGGTGCCGACCTCGCGCGCCACGCGTGTCACCTCGGAGGTGAACACCGAAAGCTGCTTGATCATGGTGTTCACGATCGTCGCCGCGCGCAGGAACTCGCCCTTGAGGGGGCGGCCGTCGACGTCGAGCCGCACGGTCTGCAGCAGGTCGCCCTGGGCCACCGCGCCGATCACGCGCGTCACTTCCGTTGTCGGCCAGACGAGGTCGTCGATCAGGCCGTTGACTGAGGCCTCCATCTCCCCCCAGGCCGCGGCCGACAGGGCGAACTTCACGCGCTGGCGGGTGCGGCCCTGCTCGCCGACCGACTTGCCGATGCGCTCGAGCTGCTGGGCCATGATCTGGTTGGCGCTGACGATCTCGTTGAACAGCACGGCGATGCGGCCCATCGGCCCGGGCTGGCCGGCAGGCAGGCGCGCGGAGAAATTGCCGGCGCGTACGGCCTCGAGGGCCCGCTGCAACTCATTGAGCTCGACGGGCATGCCGCCGTTGGCGGCTCCGCGACGCGGTGGTGGGACGGTCACGGAACTCGTTGTCGTATCGACGTCGGCTGTCATGCCTTCCCCCTGCTTGGATCGTCACCGGCACCAAGCGGAGGTCCATATTTCGGTTTCCCGATGGAGCCAGTCCCAGACACTCCCCCGCTAGAGACAGCTAACGCCGACGTTGCCGGTTAGTTGCGTCCTCGGGGTGACAAAACGGGCCTTCCGATGGGCTCTTTGGTGATAAACCGGGTTATCGTCCATTCGCACACGTACGTTGCTCCGCCCAAGCGGTCCTGCTAGTGGTCAGACCACGGACAGACCAAATGGCAAAAGCAATCCTCAACGTCGTGCGGCCGGAGGAGGCCGACACCCAGAGCGGCGCGGCCCGCGTCTTCACCGCCTTCCGCGACTGGCTGCTGTCGGGCGAGCTGAAGGCAGGCGATCGGCTGCTGGCCGAGCGCGAGCTTGCCAATGTGCTGGGCGTCAGCCGGCCAGTGCTGCGCGAGGCGCTGCGCTCGCTCGCCATGCTGGGCCTGCTCGACATCCAGCACGGCCGCGGCGCCTATGTCCGCGCCGCCGACGCCTCGGTGCTGGGCCAGGCGCTGACGCTCTGCCTGGCGCCCGAGCCGAACATCCTCGACGACGTTCTGCAGGCCCGCATCGCCATCGAATGCCAGGCCATTCGGCTGGCCTGCGAGCGGGTGAGCGAGCGCGACCTGCAGGCGCTGGCCGGCATGCTCGACACCCTGGTCGACTCCCTCGACGACCCGAAGACGGGCGGCCGTGCCGACTATGCCTTCCATCTCGCCATCGTGAAGGCTTCGGGCTCGAGCGCGCTCAGCAAGATGTACGAGGCGATCTCGCCTCTGTTGATGCGCAGCCATGTCGAACGCCGGCGCGATACCTTCCGCGAGCCCGCCATCACCTCGCATCTGGTCGATGCGCACCGCGCGGTGTTCCTGTCGCTGGTGCAGCGCGATCCCGACGCCGCGGAAGCGCGGCTGCGTGAGCATTTCAAGATCGGCGACGAATTGCGGCGCAACAACCTCATCACGAACTATCAGAACGAAGCGAGCAGGACATGAAGATCGTCGTCGGATCGGACCATGCAGGCTTCCCCATGAAGGCCGAGATGCTGGCCTTCCTGAAGGAACAGGGACACGAGATCGAGGACGTGGGCTCCTACGATCCCAAACCGGTCGACTTTCCCGACATTGCACGCCAGGTTGCCGCCGCCATTACCTCGGGCCGCGCCCAGCGCGGGCTCATGATCTGCGGCACCGGGGTCGGCGCCTCGATCGGCGCCAACAAGATGAAGGGCATTCGCGCCGCGGTCTGCCACGACGTGCATTCCGCTCATCAATGCGTGGAGCACGACGACGTCAATGTCATGTGCATCGGCGCGCAGATCGTCGGCCCCTGGCTCGCCAAAGACCTGATCGCCGCCTATCTCAACGCGAAATTCTCGACCGCGGAAGAATTTCGTCGCCGCGTCGCCAAGCTCGCCGACATGGATGCGGCCCGCTAGGTTCAACAACAGGAATGAGTCGGAGGAAACGATGAAGAGGGTGTTTGCAGGTATCGCCGTGGCGGCGGTGGCCATGATGGGTCTCGTGCAGTCGGCCAGCGCCGATCAGCTCGACGACATCAAGAAGTCGGGCAAGATCCGGATCGCCATCGATCTCGGCGTGCCACCCTACGGCATGACCGACGACAAGATGCAGCCCGCTGGTTTGGACGTCGAGACCGCGAAGGCGCTCGCCAAGGATTGGGGCGTGGAGCTGGTGCACGTGTCGACCACCGGCGCGGGCCGTATTCCGGCGCTGCAGACCGGCAAGGCCGACCTCGTGATCTCCACACTGTCGATCACGCCCGAGCGCGCCAAGGTCATCGACTTCTCCAAGGCCTATGCCGCGCTACGCACCGTGATCGCGGCGCCCAAGAGCATCAGCGGCCTCAAGAGCATGGCCGATCTCGACGGCAAGACCGTCGGCACCGTGCGTGGCACCACCCACGACACGCAGCTCACCAAGGAAGGCCCCAAGGGCATGAAGCTGGTGCGCTACGAAGACGACGCCACCGAAGGCCAGGCCTTTCTGAGTGGCCAGGTCGACATCTTCTCGACCGCCGAGATGCTGGTCGGCCAGCTCGACAAGAAGAATCCGGCGCGCCAGGTGGAGGTGAAGTTCGTGCTCGATACCTTCAAGCTCGCGATCGGCGTCAAGAAGGATGAGGTGCGGCTCCTCGAGGAAGTGAACAAGTGGGTCGCGGCCAAGCTCAAGGACGGCACGCTGAACGCCCTCTACAAGAAGCAGTTCGGCACCGACCTGCCCGACGTGATCGTGAACCAGTAGGTCCATCATGAACAAGCGTATCCTGCTGCGCCTGATCGCAGGCGCAGCGCTCAGCCTGCCGTTCGCTGTGTCGGCGTTCGCCGACACGCTCGACGACATCAAGAAGGCGGGCAAGATCCGGGTCGCCATCGACACCGCGATCCCGCCCTTCGGCATGACCGACGACAAGATGCAGCCGACCGGCTCGGACGTCGATCTCGCCAAGCTGTTGGCCAAGGATCTCGGCGTGCAGCTCGAGATCGTGACCACCACCGGCCCCAGCCGCATCCCGATGCTGCAGACCAACAAGGCCGACGTCGTGATCTCGACGCTGTCGATCACGCCCGACCGCGCCAAGGTGATCGACTTCTCGATCCCCTATGCCGACCATCCGTCGGTGGTGGCAGGGCTGAAGAGCGTGCAGATCAAGAGCCTGGCCGATCTCGACGGCAAGCGGGTCGCCGTGGTGCGCGGCACCACCCAGGACAGCGATCTCACCAAACAGGCCAAGGGCGCACAGATCGTGCGCTACGAGGACGATGCCGCCATGGCGCTGGCCGTGGCTTCGGGCCAGGTCGACATCCTCGCGACGGCGCGCTCGCTGTTGCCGGCGATCAGCAAGAAGAACCCGGCGCGCACGGTCGAGCCCAAGATCATCATGCAGACCAACTGGCTGGCGATCGGGGTGCGCAAGGACGAGCCCAAGCTGCTCGCCTGGATCAACGACTGGGTGAAGACCAACCTCAAGAACGGCAAGCTCGCCGCCATCTACAAGCAGTATCATGGCGTCGACATCCCGACCGACGAGCTCCTGCAGAAGGGAAGCTGACGTCGGCGGTCGTTGCCGGGTCGCGTGAGCCATGTCCTATAAGTTCGACTTCGAGTTCCTGGCCGAGCGCTGGCCGGACTTCGTGGCCGGGGCGTGGCTCACCATCCAGCTCACTGTGCTGTCGATTGCGCTGGGCTTCGTCGTCGGCACGATCTGCGCCCTGGCCCGTGTCTATGGCGGGCCGGTGGTGCGGCGGGTGGCCGGCGCCTATGTCGAGGCGATCCGCAACACGCCGCTCCTGATCCAGATCTTCATCGTCTATTTCGGGCTGTCGAGCCTGGGGCTGAAGCTCTCGGCCGAGGTCTCCGCCGTGCTGGCGCTCACCATCAACATGGGCGCCTACACCACCGAGATCATGCGGGCCGGTGTCGAATCGATCCAGCGCACCCAGCTCGAGGCGGCCGACTGCCTTGGCCTGACGCGGCTGCAGACCATCCTGCATGTCGTGCTGCTGCCGGCCATGGAGCGGGTCTATCCGTCGCTGGCGAGCCAGGGCGTGCTGCTGATGCTCGCCTCGTCGATCACCTCGCAGATCTCGGCCGAGGAGCTGACGGCCACCGCCAACCTCGTGCAGTCCGACACCTACCGAAGCTTCGAGGTCTACATCATCGTCGCCGTCGTCTATCTCGTGCTGTCGGCACTCTATCGCCTGGGCTTCTGGGCGATCGGCCTGGCACTGTTCGAGCGCCGCCGCCGGCTGGGGACGCCCCTGTGAGGACGTCACCATGATTCAACTCAGCTTCAACCATCTTCTGTATCTGGTCGAGGCGGCGCGCTTCACGATCCTGCTGTCGGTCATCGCCTTTGTGGGCGGCGCGATCGTCGGCCTGCCGGTCGCGCTGATGCGGGTGTCGAAGTCGCCGACGCTGCGCGGCATCGCCTGGGGCTACATCCAGCTCGTCCAGGGCACGCCGCTGCTGATCGTGCTGTTCCTGTCCTATTTCGGGCTCGGCATCCTGGGCTACAAGCTCGATCCGCTGGTTGCGGCGGGTATCTCCTTCACGGTCTATGCCGCGGCCTTCCTGGGCGAGATCTGGCGCGGCTGCATCGAGGCGGTGCCAAAGACCCAGTGGGAAGCCTCCGACTGCCTCGGCCTCAACGTCTTCCAGCAATATGCCTACGTGATCCTGCCGCAGGCGCTGCGCATCGCCATCCCGCCAACCGTGGGTTTCATGGTGCAGATCGTGAAGAACACCTCGCTCGCCTCGGTGATCGGCTTCGTCGAGCTGGCGCGCGCCGGCCAGATCGTCAACAACTCGACTTTCGAGCCGTTCGCGATCTTCACCGCCGTCGCCGTCATCTATTTCGTGCTGTGCTACCCGCTCTCCGTGGCCGCGCGCACGCTGGAAAGGAGGGCGCATGCCGGCCGCTCTTGAACAGACGACCGCCGCCGTCGTCAGCATCAAGGACGTCATCAAGGAATTCGGACCCTTGCGCGTGCTCGACGGCGTCAGCCTCGAGGTCGAGCGCGGCCAGACCGTGGCCATCGTCGGCCGCTCGGGCTCGGGCAAGAGCACGTTGCTGCGCTGCATTGCGGGTCTCGAGACCGTGCAGGGCGGCGGCATCACCGTGTGCGGCCATCCGGTCGGCCGGCCGGGAAGTGCTGCGCGCGCCCAGCTGCGCCGCGACGTCGGCATGGTGTTCCAGAGCTACAACCTCTTCCCGCATCTCAACGTCGAGCGGAACATTACGCTCGCCCTCACCCTGGTGAAGAAGCAGTCGAAGGACGAGGCGAGGAAGCGCGCCGCCGAGGTGCTGGCCATGGTCGGCCTGACCGACAAGGTCGCGTCCTACCCCGAGCAGCTGTCGGGCGGCCAGCAGCAGCGCGTCGCCATCGCCCGCTCGCTGGCGCTGCAGCCGCAGGTCATGCTGTTCGACGAGGTGACCTCGGCGCTCGACCCCGAGCTCACCGCCGAGGTCCTGGGCGTGATGGAGAACCTGGCGCATCACGGCATGACCATGATCAGCGTCACCCACGAAATGGGCTTCGCCCGCCGCGTCGCCGACGTCGTGGTGTTCATGCACCAGGGCAAGGTGTGGGAGACCGGTCCGACGGCCGAGGTCTTCGCCAATCCGCGGACCGCCGAGTTCAAGCAGTTCGTCGGCAGCGAGCTTTAGGACGCAAAACGATAGACCAGGACGGGAATGCGGCTGTGGGTGAGCACCTTGTTCGTCTCGCTGCCGAGGATGAGGGCGCTGACGCCTTTTCGCCCGTGTGAGGCCATGGCGATCAGGTCGCATCGCCGCTTCTTCGCCGTATCGATGATCGCCTGATAGGGCTGGGCATGCTTCTGCAGCAGGGTGGTGCAGGCCACGCCCACGCGTCGCGAATCCGTTCCCAGCACGCCCGTCGGTTCAATGACGGTGAGCACCGTAACTTTCGCACCGGCGGTCTTGGCATGAGCGATGCCGGCTTTCACGGCCTTCATCGACCGGGCGGAGCCATCGGTTGGAATGAGGATGTGCTTGAACATGCCAGCTCCCCCTGAGGCGATCGCGCTTGGGGGGAAGTATTCTCCGGCCGATCGCCCGGGGGCAGCGGCTGGCCGTCTCAGGACTGTGCCCAGCGTTCCAAAATCGGTGAGACCCTCATCTCCGCCTCGTTCGCGATCAGGTTGGGATGTATGCACCAGCTCGGCTTGGGCCGATGAGGAGGTGAGCGATGCGGCTGGGGATCGTGGCGACTCTCGCGGCCTTCGCTCTGATGAGCGGCTGCCAGTCGTCCGAGGAGGGTTGGAGCGCCGACTTCAACGCCCGATACGACGTCCTCGCCAATTGCCTCGCCGCCCAGTACAGGGCGAGCCCGCGCTTCTACACCGCGCAGCAGCGGGCCGACGTGGCCGTCGCTAATCCCTCGAGCCGGGATGCCGAGTCCGAGTTCCAGATCAGCCAGGTGACCGACGCGATCTCCAAGGTGACGTGGCGTCGGTTCACCGGCGGACTGCTCCGCGGCGCCATGAACCGTGATGAGCCGGTGTCTTCGCGTAGCCAGGCTGATCGCTGCGCGAGGCAGACATAGAACAGGCATCTGTCGTCCTGCGCGAAGCGAAGGACCTCATCGCCATTTGCAACCGGCATGAGATCCTTCGCTTCGACAAGATGCGGGCCGGAGGCCCGCGGTCCGGAAGACCATGACGCACTAGGCCAGCGGCGCGACCGACAGGCCCTTCACCTTGTGCTTCTCGATCAGGCTCGCCACCAGGCCCGACTTCTTCGCGTTCTCGACGAACTCAGCGATGTAGCGCGCGCCTTCGGTCGCGGGCTTGTTGCAGCCGACCGCCTGCTGCACGGCGGTGAACTTGCCGTCGAGGATTTTCAGCTCGGGATGCTTCTCGAGATCCTTGAGCAGGCCCGGCCGCAGCCCGGCCAGGGCGTCGGCCTTTTCTTCCAGGAACTTGTTGAACGCGCCGTCGAGGCCGGAAACCTGGATCAGGGTCGCGTTCTTGATGTTGTTCTCAAGCCACAGGCCGTAAGCCGAGCGCGCCGACACGACGAGGCGCACGCCCTTCTTGTCGACGTCGGCGATGGTCTTCAGCGGCGAGCCCGGCGGCACCATGTAGGTCGCCTCGATCTCGACATAGGCAGCGCTGAACGTCATCACCGCCGCGCGTTGCGGTTCGGCGCCGATCAGGCCGATGTCCCACACGTTCTTGCCGGCCTGGTCGGCCAGCTCGCCGGGCGACTTGAATGTCACATAGGTGACAGGCACGCCGAGCGATGATGCGATCTCCTTCGCCATGTCGGGCGCAACACCCACCGGCTCGGATTTCTCGCTGCGGCCGGTGACCAGCAGGAAGTTGGAGAGGTTGATGCCGGCACGCAGAACGCCGGTCGGTGCCAGTTCGGCTCGGGCTTTGTCGGACATGGTGGAAGTCTATACTGAAGTCGCTCGGGAGCGAAATCGGCCGCCGCGAACGGCGCTTCCGGCCATCGGAAAGGCAGCACCATCATGAAGATCACCGACGTCAGCCTGACGCTGTTCGCCTGGGACGACATCCCGCCGACGCAGTACGGCCAGCATAGCAAGTTCGCGGGCTCGAGCGCGCTCGGCCTGTTGCGCATCGCCACCGACGACGGCGTCGAGGGCCATGCCTTCCTGGGATCGGCTTCGAACTCGGCGACCACCGACGGGCAAGGACTGATCACGCACCTCAAGCCCATGTTGATGGGGCGCAATCCCCTGCATCGCGAGGCGCTCGTCGTCGATCTGTGGAAGCGGCAGCGGCCGGCTGGCGTGCGCGCCCTGGGCGCCGTCGACGTGGCGCTATGGGACCTTCTCGGCAAGGCGGTCGGCCAGCCGATCCATCGCCTGCTCGGCACCTATCGCGAGAGCGTGCCGGCCTATGCGAGCTCGGCCGTGCTCGCCTCGCCCGCGGCCTATGCCGAGCAGGCGGCCGAGTTCAAGGATCACGGTTGGGCGGCCTACAAGATCCATCCGCCGACGCGCTGGCGCGAGGACGTCAAGGTCTGCGAGGCGGTGCGCACCGCCGTCGGCGACGACTTCACCATCATGCTCGATTCGACCTGGGCCTACGATTACCCGACGGCGCTGCGCGTTGGCCGCGCCGCCGAGGAGCTCGGGTTCCATTGGTACGAAGACCCTCTTGCCGACCAGGACATCTATAACTACGTGAAGCTGAAGCAGCAGCTGTCGATCCCGATCCTCGCCACCGAGTATCCGATCACCGGCCTCGACTCCTATCAGCCCTGGCTGATGCTGCAGGCGACCGATTTCCTGCGCGGCGACGTCGCGGTGAAGGGCGGTATCACCACCCTGGTGAAGGGCGCGCATCTCGCCGAATCGTTCCGCATGAACTACGAGGTCCATCACGGCGGCAACTCCCTGAACAACGTCGCCAATCTTCACGTTATCGCCTCAATCAGGAACACCGAGTTCTTCGAGGTGCTGCTGCCCGACGGCGCGCAGAAATACGGCCTTGAAGAGGACATCGTGGTCGGCCGCGACGGCATGGTGCATGTGCCCAACGGGCCCGGCCTGGGCGCTGCCATCGATTTCAAGCTGATCGAGCGCAAGAAGATTTCAATGCTTTCCTGACGCCGAGGTCACAGCAACCCGGCCCGACCGGGACACGTTGAGACGGCATCTGCACCTGCGCAAGGAGAATGCCGCATGCAACGTACCTTGCTTGCGCTCGCGCTGATCACGACAGCGGGCGCGTCCTATGCGCAGACGATGACCAACGAACCGCGCGATCCCTACGGCCGTCCGCTGATCGGCCGTAACGACTGGGTCCGCCAGCCTGGTGACCAGCCGGGTGTGGCGGGTGGCGGCTCGCCGATGGGTCCGGAACTGGCAACTGTACCTTCGACGCAGCCGATGACTGGCCAGGACAAGGTCTCCCGCAGCAACAAGCTGGAGCGTGGCCACGCCTACGGCCAGGAACCGGTGCCCATGGATGCGACCGGTCCGCGTCAGACGTCGTTCCGGGACGAATACGGGTTCCGTTACGACAATCAAGGCAACCGTCTGGATGGCCGCGGCAACATCATCTCGCCGCACATCCCGCAGCGTTGATCGTCGGATAGGCTGACAACGAGTACGCCGGCGGCCGTTGGTCGCCGGCGTTTCGTTTCGCGTCTTGCCTCGGTGATCGCGAAGTGGCAGGACGCCGGACGATGACCTCGATCTACATCGATGCCGACGCCTGTCCCGTGAAGAACGAGATCTATCGCGTCGCCGAGCGCTACAGCCTCAAGGTCTATGTCGTCAGCAATTCGTACCTCGGCGTGCCGCGCGACCCGCGCGTCGAGCTGGTCGTCGTGAGCGACAGCTTCGACGCGGCGGACAACTGGATCGCCGAACGGGCAGGGCAGGGCGACATCGTGGTCACGGCAGACATCCCGCTGGCCGACCGCAGCCTCAAGAAGGGCGCGATCGTCATCGGTTCCAATGGCGTGCCGTTCACGACCGCCTCGATCGGCATGGCGATGGCGAGCCGCGAGCTGATGTCCAACCTGCGCGCGATGGGCGAGGTGACCGGCGGTCCCAAGCCGATGGCCCAACGCGACCGCTCGCGCTTCCTGTCGGCGCTCGACGAGGCGGTTCAGAGGTTGCGACGGCGACCCTCTTCTCCTCCCCCGTGAGACGGGGGAGGAGAAAGAGGTCACTTATCCAGCCACACATCCTCGAAGCGGAAGCCGTTGTAGACGCTGTTGACCTGGGCGACGTAGCCCTTGACGTAGGGCTGCATGCAGATCGCGGCGCGGTTCCACATGATGATCGGCCGGGCGCCGTCCTCGAGAAGCTTCTTGTCGATCTCCCAGACGACTTGCTTGCGCTTCTCGAGATCGGTCTCGGCCGACTGCACGTCGAACAGCTTCTCGATCTCGGGATTGCAGTAGCCGGTGTAGTTGCGCTCCGACTTGCAGGCGAAGTTCTCGTAGTAGTTCTGGTCGGGGTCGTCGACGCCGTTGCCCGTGGTGTTGAGCCCGACCGAGTAGTTCTTGCGCGCCACGCGGGGGAACCACTGCGAGGTCTCGATGATGTCGACGTCGGCGTCGATCCAGATCTCCTTGAGCTGGCTCGCCAGGATGACCGCCGGGTCCTTGTAGAGCGAGATGCCGCGCGTCGCGATCTTGAGCGGCAGCCGCTTGTCGGGCCCGTAACCCAGCTTCTTCATGATCTCGCGCGCCTGCTCGCGGTTCTTCGCAACGTCCGAGCCGTAGCCCGCCACCTGCTGGTACATCTCGGTTGGCAGGCCCCAGACGCCGTCGGTGACCGGCTGCATGGTGCCGCCCTGCAGCGCATCGCCCTGGTTCAGGATGTCGATGAAGGCCTTGCGGTCCATCGCCAGCACCAGCGCGCGGCGCAGGTCGGGATTGTCGAACGGCGGCGCGTCGCGGTTGACGATCAGGTTGGTGCTGTTGTTCATCGACGTGACCTGGCAAGCCACGTTGGGCATCTGGCCCTTGATGTCCTTCAACAGCGGCATCGTGACTTCCCACGGGAAGGTGATGTCGAACTTGCCCGACATGAAGCTCAGCATCGCCGTCGCCCGGTTGGGCACGATGGTGAACTCGATGCCGTCGAGATAGGGCTTGCCCTTCTTCCAGTAGTCCGGGTTCCGCGCGATCTTGATGCCCTCGTTCTGCTTGAACTCGACGAACTTGAACGGACCCGTGCCGACCGGCTTGGTGCGCATCTGCGCCGTCGTCACGTGGCAGGGATAGATCGGCGAGAAGCCCGAGGCGAGCAGCACCAGGATCGAGGGCTGCGGGCGCTTGAGGTGCAGGGTGACTTCGTCGTCGCCCTTGGCGGTGGCGCCCTCGACATTGCCGTACCACGACTGGCGCGGATTGCGCCGGAGCTTGTGCTGGTCGTCGGCCTTGCCGGTCAGCATGTCGAAGGTGCAGACGACGTCCTTGGCGGTGAAGGGCCGGCCGTCATGCCACTTCACGCCTTCCTGCAGCTTGAAGGTCAGGTCCTTGTTGTCGGCGCTCCAGCTCCACGACTTGGCGAGGTCGGGGACGATGTCCTTCAGTGTGTTCTGCGGCTTGCTCTGGTCGAACAGGACCAGGTTGTTGAACAGTGGCATGAACGGAATGACGGTCGAGTTGGTCGCCTCCTCGTGAATCGACGCGCTCGGCGGATTGTCACGGTGATACATCCTGAGCACGCCGCCGCTCTTCTGGGCCTCGGCGGCAGTCGCGCAGCACACCAGGGCGGCGATGATGCCGCCCAGCAGATTGATCGCTCGCATCCTGTTTCCCTTCCCTTGAGCCCCGCGATTCGAGTCGCGGTGTTGGGAAGACTTTAGCCTTATCTCCTCCCCCGTCATACGGGGGAGGGTAGGGAGGGGGAGAACCTCCGTCGCGCTGTTCGAAATTTCAGATCATGATCTTCTTCGTGGAGGGATTGTCCGCGCTGCCTTCCCCCTCCTGGCCTCCCCCGTATGACGGGGGAGGAAATCAGATCAGCGATCCAGCCAGACGTCCTCGAAGCGGAAGGCGTTGAACATGCTGTTGACCTGGGAGACGTAGCCCTTGACGTAGGGGTGCCAGCAGGTGGCGCTGCGGTTCCACATGATGGTCGGTCGCGCGCCGTCGTCGAGGAGCTTGGCGTCGATGTCCCAGACCATGCGTCGACGCTTGTCGGGGTCGGTCTCGGCCGACTGCAGCTCGAACAGCCGCTCGATTTCGCCATTGCAGTAGCGGTTGTAGTTGCGCTCCGACCGGCAGGAGAAATTCTCGAAGAACGCCTGGTCCGGATCGTCGACGCCGTTGCCCGTGGTGTTGAGACCGATTGCGTATTCCTTGCGCTCCAGCCGGCCGTACCAGTGCGAGGCCTCGACGACGTCGAGCTCGGCGTCGATATGGATCTCGCGCAGCTGGTCGACCAGAAGTGTGGCGGGGCTGCGGTACAGCGACTGCGGCCGGGTGGTGACCTTCGTGCGCATGCGCTTTTCGCTGCTGAAACCCGCCTTGCGCATCAGCGCCCGGGCCTCCTCGCGGTTCTTCTCGATGTCGGGCCCGTAGCCCGGCATGGTCGCGAGCCTGTCTGGGGGGAGCCCCCAGGCGCCGTCGGCC
>JADHLS010000026.1 GCA_016780605.1 Reyranella sp. | reverse complement strand
ACCACAGTTCCTGGCATGCCGCCATCCATTCGTCGGTCACGTTGCCGCGATCGTCGAACGGCGCGGCGCCGATGGCCTCGAACTCTTCGCGGCACCAGCCGACGCCGATGCCCAAGGTCAGGCGGCCCTTGGAAAGATAGTCGATGGTGGACAGCACCTTGGCGGTCAGCACGGCCGGGCGGTGCGGCACCACCATGACCGAAAGCACGAAGCGAAGCTTCTTGGTCAGCCCGGTGACGAAGGCCGTGGTCGTCAGCTGCTCGAGCCACGCCGCCGAGGCGCCCGCCGGGAACTCGCCGCTGCCCGTATAGGGATATTTCGACTGGAGATTGCGCGGCACCATGATGTGGTCGCTCACCGTGACGTAGTCGAAGCCCAGCGCCTCGCCTTCCGTGACGATCCGGACCAGGCTGTCCGGCTCGATCAGCGGACCCGAGGTGGGCAGGTTGAAGCCGATCTGCATGACGTTCTCCTCCCGAGGCAAAAGCCGGCATCAATGTAGTAGTATTCGCCGATGAGTTCCTGATCGGAAAGGATTGACCTCGTGACCCTCACTCTCGCGGAAGCCAATCGCGTCATCGCCGGCGCCATCGAGAAGGCCGGGCAGATCGGCGCCAAGATGAACATCGCCGTGTGCGACGCCGGCGGACGGCTGCTTGCCTTTCAGCGAATGGACGGCGCCATGTGGGCGGGCTCCTTCGGCAGCCAGGGCAAGGCCATGGCCTCGGCCGCGTTCGGGCGGCCGAGCGGCGATCTCACGCCGCGCGCCGACCACCCGACCTTGCGCGGCATCGCCGCGGCGGAAGGCAACCACATGTTCTACGGCCAGGGCGCCGTGCCGATCTTCCGCGGCGGTGTCCTGATCGGCGCCTGCGGTGTTGGCGGCGGGACTGCACAGGAAGACGAGGATTGCGCCCGCGCCGGAGTCGAGAAGCTCTGAGGCATCAATCGAGTCGCAGGAAGCGTTTGGCGTTGCCGTACAGCCATTTCTCCACCACGGCTTCCTTGAGCGGCAGGGCCTCGTAGAGCTTCACCATCTCCGGGACCGACAGGCCGAACTGCTCGGCGGAAAAGCCGACCAACACCTTGTCCTGCAAGAGCGTGTTGCCGAACTGCAGCAGCATCTCCCAGCCCGAGCCCGCCACGGCGAAGTAGCGCGGATGGTGCGAGGCGGTGTCGCACACGAGGTTCGGGTGGCGGCGCATCAGGCCGACCATGTCGGGGATCCACGGCCACCCGCCCAGCCCGGCAATGATCCTGAGCTCCGGGAAGTCCATCGCCACCTGGTCGAGGTGGCGCGGATGGCCGAGGTCGTAGGGCCGGTCGTTGGCGTAGTTCATCGACGTGTAGATGCGCACCGGAATGTCGAGCTCGACGCATTTGGCATAGAGCGGATAGTACCGCCGGTCGCTGGCGGCGAGGTTGTTGTACAGCGCGCCGACGCGCATGCCCTGGACCTTTTCCTCGCGCACCAGCCGCTCCAGCTCGCGCACGCCGCGCATGCCGTCGAAGGGGCTGAGCGTGGCGAGGCCGAAGAAGCGTGTCGGATAGGCCTGCACGATCTTCGCCAGCACGTCGTTCGGCATGCGGTGGATCACCGAGGTCTGCACGCCGTCGCGGTCCATCTCGGCAACGAGCTGCGCCAGCGATTTGCCAACCGGCTTCGCGGCCTCGGGCTGGCGCGCGCCGCCCTCTCGCCGCGTGAAGATGTTGCGGTAGTTCGCGAAGCCGTAGCCTTCCAGCGGCGGCAGCAGTTCGGGATCGCCCTCGCCGATGCGATGGCCGGCGGCGCCGAAATACTGGCGCGCCACGCCGTTCTCGTCCGCCGGCAGAACGCATTCCAGATCGATCACTCGTCGCATTCGTTTCTCCCTCAAGGGCGCATTTCTCGTGGCGATTGCTCGACGCCTGCACCCTCACGGGTGCAGGATGGCGTTCTGCAATCCATTGGCAAGGGTTCTCCGTGGCATAGGGAGTTGAAGCAGATGCAATACAAGCGAATCTCGGCCGATTGCCATCTCGACATGATCTGGTTGCCGCCCGATCTCTTCACCTCGGAAGCGTCGTCCGAACTCAAGGAGCGGATGCCGTTCGTCAGCGAAGGACCCAACGGCAAGGAGTGGGTCGCGCGCAACGGCGCTTCCTTCGGCCTGGTCGCCGGCGTCGGCTCGGCCGGCCGCAAGTATGAGCCCGGCAAGCAGCACCGCGCCGACCGCATGGCGGAGACCGGCCTGTACGAGGCCGGGCACAAGGGCGTCCGCCGTCCGGGAGACCCCGACCTGCGGGCCAAGGAACTCGACCGCGACGGCGTCGATGCCGAGGTGATCTACGGCGTGCTCGCCGCCGCGGCGAAGCTCGAGGACGCCAGCGCCTCGGCCGAGATGCTGCGCATCTACAACAACTTCATCATCGACTTCTGCAAGCACTACCCGCAGCGCATGATCGGGCTGGCCTGCCTGCCGTTCGGCGACATCCCGGCTGCCGTGCAGGAAGTGCATCGCGTCGCCAAGCTCGGCGTCAAGGGTGTCGAGCTCAGCTGCTCGTGGAACATGACTCCCATGTGGCATCCGATGTGGGATCCGCTGTGGGCGGCGATCGACGAGACGCAGCTGCCGCTGCACTTCCACACCTTCCCGTCGGTCGATCCCAAGCTGCGCGCCCAGACCACCGGCGATGCCAGCTTGGCCATGCGCTACAGCAGCATCTGCATGTTCCAGATAACGCTCGGCCACATCCTGACGGCGCTGATGGGAGCGGCAGTGTTCGAGCGCTTCCCGCGCTTCCGCGTGGTGTTCGGCGAGAGCGGGATCGGCTGGCTTCCCTACCTGATCGATCGCATGGACAACGAGTATCTAGACCAGTACCGCGACATCAAGATGAAGCTCCTGCCGAGCGAGTACTGGCGCCGCCAATGCCGCGCCACCTTCCAGTACGACCGGGTCGGCACCAAGCTGATCGAGGATATGGGCGTCGAGACCCTGATGTGGGGCTCCGACTACCCGCATCCCGACGGCATCTGGCCGGATTCCTCGGAATACATCGCCAAGCAGTTCGGCCACCTGCCGGCCGACGTCACCCACAAGATCACCTGCGAGAACGCCGGCAAGTTCTACGGCCTGATCAACTAGCGAGGTTGGTCGTGCCAAACGACAGGCATTGGGTCGGCACCTGGGCGGCGACGCCGGCGCCGGCTGAAGGCGTCGTCGGGTTCAACAACCACACGCTGCGCCTGAACCCGCGCATCAGCCTCGGCGGCGACCGATTGCGCGCGCGCGTCTCGAACGCCTACGGCAATCGCCCGCTGACCATCGGCGCGGCCCAGATCGCGTTGCGCGACAAGGGGCCGGCGATCGTCGCGGGCAGCAGCCGCAAGCTGACCTTCGGCGGCAGCGAATCGGCCGTTATCGCGGCCGGTGCGGTGCTGTTCAGCGACCCGGTCGAGCTCTCCGTGCCGGCGCTGGCCGACCTTGCGGTCAGCTTTCACCTGCCGGGCGAGGTGCCGGCGAATTTCGCGATCACCGGCCGCTATGCACGGCAGACGAACTACATCTCGCCACCTGGCAATTTCGTCGCCGACCGGGTGATGCCTGTCGGCAATCTGTCGGACCAGTGGTTCTTCCTGTGCGGCGTCGATGTGCTCGCCTCCCGCGAGGCTTACGGGGTGGTGGCGCTGGGGGATTCGCTGACCGACGGCAACATTTCGACGATCGACGCCTACTGCCGCTGGCCCGACCAGCTCGCCCGCCGACTCATTGCCCGCGGTGGACGGCCAATCGCCGTCGCGAACAACGGGCTCGGCGGCAACCGAATCCTGCACGACATTCGCGGCGACAGCGGCCTGCGGCGCTTCGACCGCGACGTGCTGGCCCAGCCCGGCGTGACGCACGCCATCGTCATGCTGGGCACCAACGACCTGCGCAATCGCTGGAAGAGGCCCGAGGAGGAGGTCACCGCCGAGCAGATGATCGCCGGGCTGCAGCAGATGGCGGTCCGGGCCCACAGCGCCGGCATCAAGCTGATCGGCGCGACCCTGACGCCGTTCGGCAACGAGACCTTCATGGCGAACGCCTGGAACCCGACGCGGGAGAAGCATCGGGTGGCGGTGAACGCGTGGATACGGGAAAGCGGCGCCTTCGACGGTGTCGCCGATTTCGACGCCGCGTTGCGCGATCCAAAGATCCCGACCCAGATGCGCGCCGAGGACGATTGCGGCGACGGCCTGCACCCTAGCGACAGCGGCTATTGCAAGATGGGCGACGCGATCGACCTTGCGTTGCTCGATTAGGGGCGAGCGCCACTCCCGCAAGTCTTGGAGGGCGAAATCGCCGGCCGATCGTGATGCCTCCCGGCTACTCCCTCCACGAAAAAGGGTCGCCGTCAGGCTAGGCGAGCCTGCCTCTCGATGTTAGCGTTGTTGCAAACGACAAGTCGAAAAACGCTTTGAGGGGAGGAAACGATGCTTCAGTCATTGCTGTCGCGACTTGCGATTGGCGCGCTTGCGGTTGCCACCTGCTTTGCCGGTCCGACGTTTGCTCAAGGCACGATCAAGATCGCCTACACCGATCCGCTGTCGGGCCCGTTCGCACAGGTCGGCGACGCCAACCTCAAGCAGATGAACTACATCCTCGATTACATCAACAGCCATGGCGGCGCGCTGGGCAAGAAGTTCGAGCTGGTGCCGTTCGACAACAAATCGCAACCTTCCGACGCGCTGATCGCTCTCAAGAGCGCGACCGACCAGAACATGCCGTTCATCATGCAGTGCAGCGGATCGAATATCGCCGCTGCGCTGATCGAGGCGGTCAACAAGCACAACGCGCGCAACCCGGACAACCGCATCATCTACATCAACTGCGGCGCCGTCGCGACCGAGCTGACCAACGAGCAGTGCAGCTTCTGGCACTTCCGCTTCGACGCCAACGTGGCGCAAAAGGCCGAGGTCATGGTGCGGGCGCTGCCCAAAGAGGTCACCAAGGTCTACCTTCTGAACCAGGACTACCTGTTCGGTCAGTCGGTGCAGCGTGATGTCAAGGCGTTCATAGCCAAGCTCCGGCCCGACATTCAGGTGGTCGGCGACGAGCTGATCCCGCTTGGTAAGGTCAAGGATTTCGCGCCATACATCACCAAGATCAAGGCGTCGGGTGCGCAGGCGTTGCTGACCGGCAACTGGGGCCCCGATATGAACCTCTTGATCAAGGCGGGCATCGATGCCGGCGTCGACCTGCGCTACTACACGATGTACGCCCATCTTGCCGGCGGCGCGGTTGCCATCGGCCCCGGCGGCGATGGCAAAGTGCGCTCGGTCCAGGCGTTCAACGAGAACATCGCGCCAGAGATCGGAAATGCCGAGGCCGAGGCGTGGACCAAGGACTTCCGCAGCAAGTACCCGTTCGATTTCTATGCCGCGGGTTTCCGCACGATCTTCGAGTTCCTGGCAGCGGCGATCAACAAGGCGGGCTCGACTGACCCGACCAAGATTGCGCTCGCGATGGAGGACCTGAAGCACAAGGACTTCCTCGGCTACGAGTCGAAGATGCGCAAGGACGACCACCAGATCATCGGCCCGTACTTTGTTGGCGTCTTCAAGAGGGGCGTGAAGTACGATTCAGAAAAGACCGGGCTGGGTTGGGCGACCGAGGCCACCATCCCGGCCAAGGACATCGAGCAGCCGACCACCTGCAAGATGCAGCGGCCCAAGGCCTAGTCCGCGTAGCGCCGTCCGGCTGCCACGCGTCCGGACGGTGCAGCGGCGTCAGGAAGGGGTACCGATGGAAGTCTTCCTCGTCTCGCTGCTCAACGGCCTGGTCTACGGCATGCTGCTGTTCATGCTGGCGAGCGGGCTGACGCTCATTCTCAGCATGATGGGCGTGCTGAACTTTGCCCACGCCAGCGCCTACATGCTGGGCGCATATTTCGCCTTCACGATCAGCCAGCATATCGGCTTTTGGCCGGCGTTGATCATCGCGCCGCTCCTGTGCGGGCTGCTCGGCGCGATGATCGAGATGTACGGGCTGCGGCGCGTGCATCGCAACGGCCACATCGCCGAGCTGCTGTTCACCTTCGGCCTGGCACTGATCATCGAGAAGGTCGTGCAGATGACCTGGGGCCTGCTGCCGGTGCCCTACCGGGTGCCGGCCGGCCTCGACTTTCCGCTGTTCAGTATCTACGGCACGCAGTTTCCGGCCTACCGCGCCTTCATGCTGCTGATCTCGCTCTTGATGTTCGGCGCGATCTGGCTCGGACTGACGCGCACCCGTATCGGCTTGGTGATCCAGGCGGCGCTTACCCATCCCGACATGGTGGGCGCGCTGGGGCACAACGTGCCGCGCGTTTTCACCACTGTCTTCGCGGCCGGTACGGCCCTCGCCGGTTTGGCGGGCGTGATCGGCGGCAATTACCAGGTCACCGAGCCCGCCATGGCCTTCACCATGGGGCCGATCGTGTTTGTCGTCGTGGTTTTCGGCGGCCTGGGCTCACTGACCGGCTGCTTTATCGCCTCGCTGATGATGGGGCTGATCCAGACCTTCGCCGTGGTGCTCGACTACTCGCCGGCCGACCTGCTCAGGCAGTTCGGCATTATCGTGACCTCAGCGACGCCGTTCCATGAGGTGTTGACCGTGCCGCTGCCGCGCGTCGGCGCACTGCTTCCGTTCCTGCTGCTGATACTGATCCTGGTCTTCAAGCCGCGGGGCTTGATGGGAACGCGCGACACATGAGTGCTGATACGACCTCCACCGCGCCGCTCGCTGCGGCCCGCGCGCCTGCGCTGCTACGCCGCCACTGGCTGTGGCTGGCTGCCATCGTGCTGGCGCTGGCGATTCCGTGGCTGTTTTTCGACTGGTCGAAGGGTCGCCATTCCGGCTTCGCGCTGACCATGCTGAGCGAGATCGGCCTGATGTCGGTGTTCGCCCTCTCCTTCAACATGCTGATGGGCCAGACCGGCCTCCTCTCATTCGGCCACGCCATCCTGTTTGGCCTGGGCGGCTACTGCACCGCGCACACCTTGAACGCCGCCAAGGCCGGCCTGTTCTGGTTGCCGGTCGAATTGATCCCGCTGGCCGGCGGCCTGGGCGGGCTCGTGTTCGGCGCAGTGTTTGGCTACGTCGTCACCAAGCAGCGCGCCACCGCCTTCGCCATGATTACCATGGGGCTGGGTGAGCTGGTCGCGGCATGTGCATTGATGTTCATGGGCTTCTTCGGCGGCGAGGGCGGCATCAGCACCGATCGCGTCACCGGCCAAAGCCTGTTCGGGATCGAATACAGCACGCCGTGGCAGGTCTACTGCCTGGTCGTGGCCTGGACCGTGATCGCGACGATGCTGATGCGACTGCAAACCCAGACGCCGCTTGGACGCATGGCCAACGCGCAACGCGACAACTTCGAGCGCACCCAGTTCGTCGGCTACGACCCGCGCATGATCCGCTTCTACCAATTTACGCTGTCGGGTTTCTTCGCAGGTATCGGCGGAGCGCTGTACGTGTTGGTTTACGAGATCGTCACTTTCGACACCGTCGCCGCCGCCAAGTCGGCGACGGCGCTGTTGGCGGCCTATATCGGCGGCGCCGGCAGCTTCCTCGGACCGTTCCTCGGCACAATAGTGGTCGTGTTGCTGCAAAGCGGCGTCAGCCTGATCAGCAACGCCTGGCTGCTTTATGTCGGTGTGCTGTTCATCGTCATGGTGATGTTTGCGCCCGGCGGCATCATGGGCATCGTCGCCCGCCATGAGCCGATCGCGCGGATGGGACGACTTGGCGAGCTTGCGGTGCCGTATGCCCGCATCCTGCCACCCGGCCTGCTGTTGGTGCTCGGCTTCGTTACCTTGGTCGAGCTGGCGCAGCTCGCCACGATCGGCTCGGCGCAGAACAAGTCGCTCGCGATCGGCGGCCAGCCGATCGATCCGCACAATGGGCTGCCTTGGGCGATCGGCGCGGCGATGCTGGTGGCAGGCGGGCTATGGATGCGCCGCGAGGCACGAGTCTTCCGGGCACGCTGGGACGCGCTGATGGAAGAAGCCAAGGCGCGCGGGTTGCCGGTATGAGCGGCGGCGCAATCACTCTGCGCGGAGTCGAGAAGAGCTTCGGCGCCACCAAGATCATCCGCGGCGTCGATCTCGCCATCGCGCGCGGCGAGCGCCACGCCATGATCGGGCCAAACGGAGCCGGAAAGACGACCCTGTTCAATCTGATCAGTGGTCGTTTCCCGATCAGCTCGGGCACGATCGAGATCAACGGCCAGTCGATCCACGGGCTGCCGGCGCACCAGATCAACCGGCTGGGACTGTCGCGCAGCTTCCAGATCACATCGATCTTCCCCAGGCTGTCGGTGTTCGAGAATATCCGCTGCGGGCTGCTTTGGGCGCGCGGTTACCGCTACTCGTTCTGGCACCTCTTGGGCGGCGCGCGGGCGCTCAACGAAGAGGCCGACCAGGTGCTGGAGCGGCTCGGCCTGCAGGACCGCCGCAACGTGCCAGCGGGGCTGCTGTCCTATGCCGAACAGCGCGCGCTCGAGATCGGCATCACCGTGGCGGGCGGCGCCGACATCATCCTGCTCGACGAGCCGACCTCGGGCATGAGCCACAGCGAGACCGAGCACGCGGTACGGCTGATCCGCTCCGTGTCGGAGGGTAAGACGCTCTTGATGGTCGAACACGACATGAACGTGGTGTTTGGCCTGGCCGACGTGATCACCGTCCTGGTTTACGGCGAGATCATCGCGTCAGGGCCGCCGGCTGAGATCCGCGCCAACCGGGCCGTGCAAGAGGCCTATCTCGGCAGCGAGGCGGCCTGATGCTCGAGGTCCGGGACCTCCATGCCTTCTATGGCAAGAGCCATATCCTGCAGGGCGTCGACCTTGTTATCGGGCAGGGCGAGATCGTGAGCCTGCTGGGGCGTAACGGCGTCGGCCGTTCGACCACCTGCAAAGCGATCATGGGCCTGGTGCCGCCGGTCGGCGAGGTGCGATTCAAGGGCCAGCCGATCACCGGACTGCGGCCCGACCAGATCGCCCATGCCGGGCTCGGCTATGTGCCGGAGGACCGCCAGATCTTCCCCGGGCTGACGGTGCGGCAGAATCTCGAGCTCGGGCTGAAGCGGACCGGCAAGTTCGGTCGCTGGACGTTCGACGACATGTTCGCACTGTTCCCCAATCTCGACGAGCGCAAGGACAACGCCGCCGGCGTGCTGTCGGGCGGCGAGCAGCAGATGCTCACGATGTGCCGTACCCTGATGGGGGACCCCGACCTTGTGATCATTGACGAGCCGACCGAGGGGCTGGCACCCAAGCTCGTCGAGCAGGTGGGCCAGCTGCTCGACGAGATTGCCCGCCGCGGAATCTCGATCCTGCTGGTCGAGCAGAAGCTCACGATCGCCCTTCGCATCTCGCGCCGCCTCTACGTCATGGGGCATGGGCGCATCGTGTTTGAGGGCACTCCGGCTGATCTCGCCACTGCCGCGTCCGTGCGCAAGGAGTGGCTCGAGGTCTGAACGGTGGGCCCCCTGCCGCTGTCGCAACATCGTCTCGATCTTGGAACTCCCAGCTCACAGGCGAGTGAGCGCACGTGCTGCTGGGCGAGCTGGGGCCGCCCCGACGAGCTCACAATCGTGGGTGACATCGTGGCTCTGGCGCGCAGTGTGCTTGCCTATCTCTCAGCCGACTTCGCCCCCGACCTCAATCCCGACCGGGCATCCCCGCCATCACGGAGCCTCGCATGACCGACCTCAGCCGCCGCCTGCTTCTCGCCGCCACCGGCGGCCTCGCGCTCAGCGCCACGACCTCCTTCGGCCCGGCGCGCGCCGCGCCCAAGCGCGGCGGCACGCTCCGCATCAGCGTCGACCAGGCGGTGGCCAAGCTCAATCCCCTGCTGACGCGGGTCAATCCGGAGTACCTGGTCGCCGAGCTGCTGTACTCGGCCCTGACGCGCCTCAAGGTCGACATGACTCCCGAACCCGATCTGGCGGAATCGTGGACCAGCTCGCCCGATCTCTCGGAGTGGACCTTCGTGCTGCGTAAGGGCGTCGTGTTCCACGACGGCAGCCCGTGCACGGCGGCCGACGTCGTCGCCACCTTCACCGCCATCCTCGATCCCAAGACCGCCTCGCCGGCGCGCCAGTACATCGGGCCGGTCGCCAAGGTCGTGGCCAAGGACGAGAGCACCGTCGTCTTCACCCTCTCCTCGCCCTACGCCGACTTGCCGGTGATGCTGGCCAACACCTGCGCCAAGATCGTGCCGGCGGCGATCGTCAGCGCCGGCCTGGCGCGCCTCGACCGCGAGGCGGTGGGAACCGGGCCGTTCAAGCTCGTCTCCTTCGAGCCCGAGCGCCTGATCGTGGTGGCGCGCAACGATGCCTACTACGACAAGGAGCGCCCCTACCTGAACCGCGTCGAGGTCGCGGTCTATCCCGATCCGACGGCCGAGGGCTCGGCCCTGATCGCGGGCGGTAGCGATCTCATGCTGTCGGTGCAGCCGACCGAATACGCGCGTCTCGAGAAGGCGAGCGGGGTGCAGGCGCTGCGAGTGCCGTCCGGCCAGTTCTGCAACGTCAACATGGGCTGCGACCAGAAGCCGTTCAACGACGTGCGCGTGCGCCAGGCGCTGGCGCTCACCGTCGATCGCCCGGCGATGGTCGATCTGGTGGCCGAGGGCTACGGCACGCCGGGCAACGACACGCCGCTCAACCCTGCCTACCATTTCTACACTGAGCTGCCGCTCAAGAAGCCCGACATCGCCCGCGCCAAGGCGCTGCTGGCCGAAGCGGGCTACGCGGGCGGCCTCACCGCGACGCTGATCGCATCGGACCGGCCGGCGACGCGCACCCAGCTCGGCGTGGCGCTGCGCGAGATGGCCAAGCCCGCGGGTTTCACTATCAACGTCGAGACCATGCCGCACGCCACTTACCTCGACCAGGTGTGGAAGAAGGGCCCGTTCTACGTCGGCTTCTACAACATGCAGCCGACTGCCGACGCGATCTTCAGGCTGCTCTACACTTCGAACGCCGCCTGGAACGAGACGCGCTGGAACGACGCCGCCTTCGACAAGCTGGTGGGCGACGCGCGCGCGGTCATCGACGAGGGCAAGCGCCGCGAGCTCTATGCCGAGGCGCAGCGGCTGATGAACAAGGACGTGCCCTCGATCATTCCGGTGTTCTTCGACCTGCTGGCCGCACAGCGCAAGTGGGTCGAAGGCTACACGCTGCATCCGCGCGGCGCGGTGTTCCGCATCGACCAGGTGTCGCTCGGCGACGGCGCGCAGCGGCGCGGCTGAGGCAGCGAGCCCGGTGTCACCGAGCTACCTCGTCAAGCGACTGGCGCTGATCGTCTACACGCTGTTCGTGGTCTCGCTGGTGGTGTTCGCCATCACCCAGGTGCTGCCGGCCGATGCCGCCGTCATGCTGCTGGGCGAGAACGCCACGCCCGATGCGCTGGCGGCGATCCGCGACAAGCTCGGCCTCGATCAGCCGGTGTGGGTGCAATACGGCCACTGGCTGTGGGGCGTGCTGCAGGGCGATTTCGGCACCTCGCTGCGCACCGGCCAGCCGGTCGCGCCTGTCATGCTCGAGGCGCTCGGCCGCTCGCTCACGCTCGCGGTGCTGGCGATCGCCCTGATGCTGGTGCTGGCGCTGCCGCTTGGCATCATCGCTGCGCTGCGGCGCGGCAAGCTCGCCGATCTCGTGGTCAGCATCGTCTCCTATGTCGGCGTGTCGCTGCCCGAGTTCGTCACCGCGACGCTGATCGTGCTGGTGCTGGCCGACTGGCTAAAACTGCTGCCGGCGACCGGCTTCGTGCCGCTCACCGAGAACTTGTGGGACGGCCTTGCCCACCTCGCGCTGCCGGTGCTGACGGTCTCGGTGATCCTGGTCGCCCATGTCTCGCGCATGGTGCGGTCCGAGCTGGTCGACGTGCTGCACACCGACTATGTGCGGGCCGCGCGCCTGAAGGGACTGTCGCGGCGGTCTGTGCTGTTCCACCACGCGCTGCGCAATGCGCTGTTGCCCACCATCACCATCGTCGCCCTCGACGTCGGCTATCTGTTGGGGGGCGTGATCGTGGTCGAGGAGATCTTCGCCCTCCCCGGCATCGGCCGGAACCTGATCGTCGCCATCCAGGCGCGCGACCTGCCCTCCATCCAGGCCGGCGCCCTCATCATGGCGGCGACCTACTCGGTGGTGAACTTCCTGGCCGACCTCGCCTACGCCTGGATCGACAAGAGGATCCAGTATGGCTGAGCTCTTGCGCCGCCTGCTGCGCACGCCGCAGGGCCTTTTAGGCGTGCTGATCGTCGGCCTGATCCTGGTGATCGTGGTCTGTGGCCCCTGGCTCGCGCCCTACGGGCCCGACACGCTGGCGCCGCGCCTGCGCTATCGCCCGCCCAGCGCCGAGTTCCTGCTCGGCACCGACCAATACGGCCGCGACATCCTGAGCCGCCTGCTCTACGGCGCGCGTTCGACGGTGATCCTGGCCTGCCTGGCGACGGGGCTCGGCACCCTGGCCGGCGCGCTGATCGGCACCACGTCGGCCTTTCTCGGCGGCCGCGCCGACGAAGCGATCATGCGCACCATCGACGCCATCCTGTCGATCCCCTCGCTGCTGTTCGCCCTCTTGATCGTGAACCTCCTGGGCAAGAGCAGCTTCAGCGCCGTGATGGCGATCGGCATCGCCTTCACGCCCGGTATGACGCGCGTGACGCGCAGCGTCGCGCTGGCGGTCACCAAGCAGGACTACGTCAACGCCGCCATCGCCCGCGGCGAGCGCGGCGGCTACATCGTCCTGCGCGAGATGCTGCCCAACGTCGTGGCGCCGATCGTGGTCGAGATGACCATCCGGGTGGCCTTCGCGGTCATGCTGTTCGCGACGCTGAGCTTCCTCGGTCTCGGCGCCCAGCCGCCCTCCTCGGAATGGGGCTTGATGGTGGCCGAGGCGCGCCGCTTCATGCATCTCAGCTTCTGGATGATCCTGTGGCCCTCGCTCGCCGTGGCCATGGTGGCGATCGGCTTCAATCTCCTGGGCGACGGGCTGCGCGATGCCCTCAATCCGAGAACGTGAGCCGGCCATGAACGTCCTCGAGGTCAGGGGCTATAGCCTCGACTACGCCACGGCGACGGGCTTCGTGCGCGCGCTGGACTCGATCGACCTCGCAATCGCGCGCGGCGAGGTTTTGGGCCTGGTAGGCGAATCGGGATCCGGCAAGACGTCGCTGGCGTGGGCCATCATGCGCCACCTGCCGCCGCGCGCCCGTGAGCAGGGGTCCATCAGCCTGGCCGGCCAATCCCCGATGACCGCGACAGAGGCCGAGATCGCCGCCATCCGCGGCCGGCGCATCGGCATGGTGTTCCAGGATCCCAGCACATCACTCAACCCGACCCTGACGCTGGGCCAGCAACTGGCCGAAGTGCTGCAGCGCCATCGCAAGCTCACCCGCCGGCAAGCCTGGGCCGAGGGCGAGGCGATGATGGCGCGCGTCGGCCTGAAGCAGCCTGCCAACATGATGCGGCGTTACCCGCACGAGGCCTCGGGTGGCGAGAAGCAGCGCGTCGTCATCGCCTCGGCCTTCGCCTGCCAGCCCGAATGCATCCTGTTCGACGAACCGACCACCGCCCTCGACGTCGTCACCGCGCGCCAGATCCTCGACTTGTTCGCCGAGCTGCAGGCCGAGACGTCCGTTGCCTCGCTCTATATCTCGCACGACCTGGCCCTGGTCTCGCGCGTCGCCGATCACGTCGCCGTGCTGCATCGCGGGAAGCTGGTCGAGCAAGGCGAGGTCGACGCGGTGTTCGACGCGCCGCGCGAGGACTACACCCGCCGCCTGCTGGCTGCCGTGCCGCGGCCCGATCATCGTCTGGTCAGCGGCAAACCTGCCGCCGGAATCGAGCCGCTGGTCGAGGTCGAGCGGCTGAGCGTGCATTACGGGCGCACGCCGTTTCTCTCGGCGCTGGTCGGCCGCCGCACCGCGCAGGTCGCCGGCAATCGGGAGGTCAGCCTCTCCGTCCGGCCCGGCGAGATCCTGGGCATCGTGGGCGAATCGGGTTCGGGCAAGTCGACCCTGGCGCGCGCGCTGACCGGCCTCAATCGCTTCGAGGGCGCCGTGCGCTTCGGCGGCCGGCGCATCGCTGGCCGGCGCGACATGGATCGCGCCTACCGGCGCGACGTGCAGATCGTCTTCCAGCATCCCGACTCCTCGCTCAATCCGCGTCAGCGCGTACGCGAGATCCTGTCGCGCCCGCTGACGCTCTATGGCGGCGAGGCGCGCATCGAAGCACTGCTGGAGCAAGTGCGGCTGCCCGCGACCTATGTCGAGCGTTTCCCGCATCAGCTCTCGGGCGGCGAGAAACAGCGCGTCGCCATCGCCCGCGCCTTCGCGAGTTGCCCCAAGCTCGTGATCTGCGACGAGATCACGTCGTCGCTCGACGTGTCGGTGCAGGCTGCGGTTGTCGAGCTCCTGGTCGACCTGCAGCGCCGCAACGGCACGGCCTACCTCTTCATCACCCACGATCTCAACCTGGTGCGCCAGCTCGCCCATCGCATCGCTGTCATGTATCGCGGCGAGCTGGTCGAGCTTCTGGACATCGACGATCTTTCGACCACCGGACCGCGCCACCCCTACACACGGGAGCTCCTGGACGCGGTGCCGCCACCCCGGGAGTACAAGTCATGACTGCGATCGACCGCAACGCCGTGCTCGCCCGTCTCGACGAGAAGGCGTGCCTCGACTTCCTGTCGGCGATGGTGCGCCACAAGAGCTACTCGCAGACCGAGGGCGAGCGGAAGCTGGCCGAGTTCATGGCGACCAGCATGCGTGGGCTGGGACTCGAGGCCGAGCTGACGCCGGTCGAGGGCACGCGCGTCAACGCGATCGGCCGCTGGAAGGGCACCGGCGGCGGAAAGAACCTGCTGTTCAATGGCCATCTCGACACCAATCCGGCGACCGAGGGCTGGACCGTCGATCCGTGGGGCGGCCTAGTCGACGACAAGTTCATCTACGGCATCGGCGTCTCCAACATGAAGTCGGGCGACGCGGCCTACTACTGCGCCGTCAAGACGCTGAAGGACGCCGGTGTGCGATTGAAGGGCGACGTCGTGCTGACCTTCGTCGTCGGCGAGCTGCAGGGTGGCGTCGGCACCCTGGCGGCGATCCGCCAGGGCGTGCGCGCCGACTACTTCATCAACAGCGAGCCGACCGACCTGCAGGCGCTCACCATACATGCCGAGGCCGGCACCTTCATCATCGAGCTCACCGGCAACACCCGTCATCTCTCCAAGCGCGAGCAGGCGGTGGATGCGCTGGTCGCCGCCTGCGACCTGGTCCCCCGGCTGAACGCGCTCACCTTCAGCGGCGCCAGGAGCGACGAGCACCGCTCGATCAACCGCTGCCATGTCGGCGTGGTGCACGCGGCGCTGGGGCGCGACCTCGCCGAGTGGCGGCCGCCGCAGGTTGCCGACTTCGCGCGCCTGAAGGGTTCGGTGCGCTACGCGCCGGGCCAGACCGAGGCGCAAGCCTTCGCCGACCTGCGCGTCGTGCTCGACGACCTCGAGCGCCGCTTTCCCGGCCTCAAGGCCACGGTGACGTCGGAGCGCACCGAAGGCCGACCGGTGATGCCGGCCTTCGAGGTGCCGCGCGACGCCAGGATCGTGAAGAGCCTGAACGCCGCCTACCAGGCGGTGCGCGGCGAGCCGCAGCCGACCGGCGCGCTCGCCCCGCCCTGCTACTACGGCACCGACGCCGGCCACTTCTACCGTGAGCTCGGCATGGAAGGCGTCGTCTGCGGTCCCGGCGGGCGCTACAACACCATGCCCGACGAGCGCGTCGACATCGCCGACTATCTCGACATGATCCGCATCTATATGCGGGTCATCCTCGACATCTGCGAACCGGAGTAGGCCGGAGAAGGACGATGTCCCAACCAGATCCTGCAATTGTCGTGATCGGCGCCGGCGTGGTCGGCCTCTCCACGGCGCTGTACCTTCGACGCTCGGGCCGCGATGTGGCGGTGATCGATCCGCTGCCGCCGCCGGGCGGCGCGTCATTCGGCAATGCCGGCATGATCAGCGCAGACACCTCGGTGCCCATCGCGCTGCCGGGCATGCTGCGCAAGGTGCCGTCATGGCTGACCGATCCGCTGGGGCCGCTCGCCGTGCGCCCCTCCTATTTCCCCACGGCCCTGCCGTGGCTACTGAAATGGATCGCCGCCAGCCGCATGCCGCGCGTGCTCGAGATCTCCGACGCCATGCGGGCGCTGCACAAGGAAGCGTTCAACTGCTGGAAGGAGTTGCTCGGCCCGGAGAACTTCGCCGATCTCGTCCGGCCGGTCGGCCAGGTCCATGTCTGGGAGGCCGATGGCGAATCGGAGAGCGCCGCTCTGGAACGCAAGCTGCGCGAGCGCCAGGGCATTCCGAGCCAGATGCTGGGCGTCGACGACCTGCGGCAGATGTTTCCCGGCATCTCGCCCGCCGTGCGTCGCGGCGTGCTGGTGCCGGGCAACGGTTACACCGTGAGCCCGCAGCGAATTGTCCAGACGCTGCATCGGCTGTTC
>JADHLS010000025.1 GCA_016780605.1 Reyranella sp. | reverse complement strand
CGATTACGACGAGATCGAAGGTTTCGTTTGCCATGACGCTACACCGCCTGCCGGAGTGCTGCTGTCATCCCGAGCGTAGCGAGGGACCTTTCCTGGTTCCTCAAAGGTCCCTCGCTACGCTCGGGATGACAGTCTTGGCGTAGTGACATGTGTACGTCCCTCACACGCCCAACAAGAGCCGCTCGGGATCCTCGATGCATTCCTTCACCCGCACCAGGAACAGGACGGCCTCGCGGCCATCGATGATGCGATGATCGTATGACACGGCGAGGTACATCATCGGCCGCACCTTGACCTCGCCGCCGACCACCATGGGGCGCTGCTGAATCTTGTGCATGCCGAGGATGGCCGACTGCGGCGGGTTGAGGATCGGCGTCGACATCAGCGAACCGTAAACGCCGCCGTTGGAGATGGTGAAGGTACCGCCGGTCAGGTCGGCGATGCTGAGCTTGCCGTCGCGCGCCTTGCGGCCGAGCTCGCCGATCGTCTTCTCGATGTCGCCGAACGACTTCTGGTCGGCATCTCGGACCACCGGGACCACCAGGCCCTGCGGCGTGCCGACGGCGACGCCTATGTCGTAGTAGTTCTTGTAGACGAGGTCGTCGCCCTCGATCTCGGCATTGACCGCGGGCAGCTCCTTCAGCCCGGCGATGCAGGCCTTGACGAAGAACGACATGAAGCCCAGCCGCGCGCCGTGCTTCTTCTCGAAGTCGTCCTTCAGCCGCTCGCGCAGCGCCATCACGTTGGTCATGTCCACCTCGTTGAAGGTGGTGAGCATGGCCGCCGTGTTCTGCGCTTCCTTGAGGCGATTGGCGATGGTGCGCCGCAAGCGCGTCATGCGCACGCGCTCCTCGCGGTCGGCACGCGGGCGCGGCCCCGCCGGCACGGCCGGCTTGGCCGCCGGCGTGCTCTGCGCCGGGATCGACGATAGCGCGGCCATCACGTCGGCCTTGGTGGCGCGGCCGTCCTTGCCCGTGGGCTGGATCGCGGAGGGCGGCACGCCGGTTTCCTCGACCAGCTTGCGCGTGGCGGGACCGGAGGCCGCGATATTGACGTTGGCGGCAGCAGGGATCGCTGCGGGCGCCGGCGCGGCAACGGGTGCCGGCGCGGGCTTCGGCACCGCCGCCGGAGCGGCAGCCGGCGCCGGAGCGGGCTTGGCCGCCGCGGCACCAGCCGCGCCGGCCTCGATGTGACACAGCACGCCGCCGACCTGCACCGTGGCGCCTTCGGCAACGGCCAGTTCGACGATGCTGCCGGCCACCGTCGCATTGACTTCGACGGTGACCTTGTCGGTCTCGAGCTCGCACAGCGGCTGATCGATGGCGACGGCGTCGCCCGCCTTTACCAGCCACTTGGCAACGGTCGCTTCGGTGACCGATTCGCCGAGCGCCGGCACCTTGATCTCGACAGCCATGACCACTTCCTCCTGGGCGCTCAACCGATCGTCAGGGCGCGATCGACGAGGTCAGCCTGTTCCTTGACGTGCGTGCGCGCCGAACCCGTCGCTGGCGATGCCGATTCCGGCCGGCCGATGTAGGCAGCTCGTGTTGCCTTGAGGTTCAGGCCGGCAAGCGCGCGCTCGATGCGGCGGTCGACGAAATGCCAGGCGCCCATGTTCTCGGGCTCCTCCTGGCACCACACGACCTCGGCGCCCGGATACTTCGCCAGCTCGATGCCAAGGCTGCTGAACGGAAACGGGTAGAGCTGCTCGACGCGGATGACGGCGATGTCGTCGATCTTGCGCTTGCGGCGCTCGGCCACGAGATCGAAGTAGACCTTCCCCGAGCACAGCACGACACGGCGGACCTTGGCGGCGTCGGTGAGCTGGTCGGTCTCAGGCAGGATGCGCCGGAACGAGGAGCCCGGGCCGAAATCGGCCAGGGTCGAGACGCAGTCCTTGTGGCGCAGCAACGACTTGGGTGTCATCACCACCAGCGGCTTGCGGAACGAGCGGCGCATCTGGCGGCGCAGGGCATGGAAATAGTTGGCGGGCGTCGTCGGCACGACGACCTGCCAGTTGTCCTCGGCCGAGAGCTGCAGGTAGCGCTCGAGACGCGCCGAGCTGTGCTCGGGTCCCTGGCCCTCGTAGCCGTGCGGCAGGAGCATGACGAGGCCGTTCATGCGCAGCCATTTGCTCTCACCCGAGCAGATGAACTGGTCGATGATGACCTGCGCGCCATTGGCGAAGTCGCCGAACTGGGCTTCCCACATGACCAGCGCGTTGGGCTCGGCCGACGAGTAACCGTACTCGAAGCCCAGCACACCCGCCTCGTTCAGCGGGCTGTCGATCACCTCGAAGCGCGCCTGCTGCTCGGCCACATGATTGAGCGGCACGTACTTGTTCTCGTTGGCCTGGTCGACCAGCACCGAGTGGCGCTGCGAGAAGGTGCCGCGGCCGGAATCCTGGCCGCTGAGACGCACCGGCGTGCCTTCGGCCAGCAGCGTGCCCCAGGCCAGGGCCTCGCCGGTGGCCCAATCGATGTCCTTGCCGGTCTCGATGGTCTTGCGCTTCTCGGCCAACTGGCGGACGAGCTTGCGGTTGAGATCGAACTGCTTGGGCGCCTCGGAAATCGCCCGGCCGACGGCGAGCAGCTGCTCGGTCTCGACGGCCGTCGTTCCCTTGCGATCCTCCTCGCCCGGCGCGACGGTGAGACCGGCCCAGCGGCCTTCCAGCCAGTCGGCCTTGTTGGGCTTGTACTGGGCGGCCGCCTCCAGCGCCTTGTCGAGCTTTTCGCGCAGGGCCGCATCCAGGGCGGCGACATCGGCCGCCGTCACCACGCCCTCGGCCTCGAGGCGCGCGGCATAGACTTCCTTCACCGTCTTGTGCGCGCCGATCTCCTTGTACATCAGCGGCTGGGTGAACATCGGCTCGTCCGACTCGTTGTGGCCGTGCCGGCGATAGCAGAACATGTCGATGACGATGTCGCGCTTGAAGTGCTGACGGTACTCCGTGGCGATGCGCGAGACGTGGACGACGGCCTCGGGATCGTCGCCGTTCACGTGCAGGATCGGCGCCTGCACGATCTTGGCGATCTCCGTGCAGTACGGTCCCGAGCGCGAGTAGGTCGGTAGCGTCGTGAAGCCGATCTGGTTGTTGACCACGAAGTGGATGGTGCCGCCGATGCGGTAGCCGCCGAGATCGGAGAGATCGAGGCTTTCGGCGACCAGGCCCTGGCCGGCGAAGGCCGCGTCGCCATGCATCAGGATCGCCATGACCTGGCTGCGGTCGACGTCGTTCCGCTGGTCCTGCTTGGCGCGCGCCTTGCCCAGCACCACCGGGTTCACGGCCTCGAGGTGCGAGGGGTTGGGCGACAGCGAGACATGGATGGTGTTGCCGTCGAACTCGCGGTCGGCCGAGGCGCCGAGATGGTACTTCACGTCGCCCGAGCCGCGCATTTCCTCGGGCTGCGAGGAGCGGCCCTGAAACTCAGAGAACAGCGCTGTGTAGCTCTTGTGCAGGACGTGCACGAGGGTGTTGAGGCGACCGCGATGGGGCATGCCGATCACCACGTCGCGTATGCCGAGCTGGCCGCCGCGCTTCAGGATCTGCTCGATGCCCGGGATCAGCGACTCGCCGCCATCCAGGCCGAAGCGCTTGGTGCCAACGAACTTCACGCCGAGATAGCGCTCCAGCCCCTCGGCCTCCACGACGCGCTCCAGGATGGTGCGGCGGCCCTCGAGGGTGAACTCAGTGTGGTTCTCGACGTGCTCGATGCGCTCCTGGATCCACGCCTTCTGGTCGGGATCGGAGATGTGCATGTATTCGACGCCGATCTTGCCGCAGTAGGTGCGGCGCAGGCGGTCCCAGATCTGACGCAGGGTCGCGGACTCGCCCAAGCCCAGCGAGCCGAAGATCAGGATGGGGCGGTCCCAGTCGTTCTCGCCGAAGCCGTAGGTCGCGGGGTCGAGCTCGCGATGCAGCTCGCGCTTGATCAGGCCGAGCGGATCGAGATCGGCCTCGAGATGGCCGCGGATGCGGTAGGAGCGGATCAGCAGGAAGGCGCGCGAGGTGTCGTGCGCCGCGGCCCGGATCTCCGCTTCGGTCTTACCCGCCAGCACGGCGGGAACGGCGGCGCCATTGGCCTTGCCATTGCCCTTGACGTTGCGGTTGGCGGGCGAGGGCAGCGTGTCCGGGTCGACGGCGCCGATTACCCGCGCGCCGTTGGGCGCCCAGGAGGCGCCACGGACCTCGGCCAGGACATCGCCTTTCTGCTCGGCCAGCGCCTCGAAGAAGGTGCGCCATTCATCGTCGACGGCGCCGGGATCGCTCAGATAGCGCGCGTACAGCTCCTCGATGAACGGGGCATTGGCGCCGAACAGGAATGATGTCTGCTCTGCTCTCATTGGCCTTGTCTCCTTTGGCCCTGTCCTTTTGCTCCTCTCCCCTTAGCGGGGGAGAGGAATAGCAGGTGGATATGGGTCAGCCCTTCATTGCCTTCAGCATTTCCTCGCCCAAAGCGGCGGGAGAATCGGCGACCCTGATGCCTGCCGAACGCATGGCGTGGACCTTGAACTCGGCGGTGTCCTGACCGCCCGAGATCACCGCACCGGCATGGCCCATACGGCGGCCCGGCGGGGCGGTGCGGCCGGCGATGAAGCCGACGATCGGCTTCTTGACCTTGCTGGCCTTGATGAACTCCGCGCCCTTGACCTCGGCGTCACCGCCGATCTCGCCGATCATGACGATGCCCTTGGTCTCGGGATCGGCCATCAGCATCTCGAGGCACTCGACGAAGTTCGTGCCGTTTACCGGATCGCCGCCGATGCCGATGCAGGTGGTCTGTCCGAGGCCGACCGCCGTGGTCTGCGCTACCGCTTCATAGGTGAGCGTGCCCGAGCGCGAGATGATGCCGATCGAGCCGCGCTTGTGGATGTGGCCCGGCATGATGCCGATCTTGCATTCCTCGGGCGTGATGACGCCCGGGCAGTTCGGCCCGATCAGCCGCGACTTGGAGCCGGCCAGCACGCGCTTGACCTCGACCATGTCGAGCACCGGGATGCCCTCGGTGATGCAGACGACCAGCGGGATCTCCGCGTCGACCGCCTCGAGGATCGAATCGGCGGCGTAGGGCGCCGGCACGTAGATCACGCTCGCCATGGCGCCGGTCTTGGCGACGGCTTCGGCCACCGTGTCGAACACCGGCAGGTCGAGATGGGTGGTGCCGCCCTTACCCGGCGTCACGCCGCCCACCATCTTGGTGCCGTAGGCGATCGCCTGCTCGGAATGGAAGGTGCCCTGCGAGCCGGTGAAGCCCTGGCAGATGACCTTGGTGTTCTTGTCGACCAGGACGGCCATCAGTTCGTCTCCTTGACCGCCGTGACGATCTTCTCGGCGGCGTCGGCCAGGTTCTCGGCCGAGGTGATCTTGAGGCCGGACTCGCGCAGGATCTTCTTGCCCAGTTCGACGTTGGTGCCCTCCAAGCGCACAACCAGCGGCACGTGCAGGTTGACCTCGCGCGCCGCGGCCACCACGCCTTCGGCGATGACGTCGCAGCGCATGATGCCGCCGAAGATGTTGACCAGGATGCCCTCGACATTGGGATCCTTGAGGATGATCTTGAAGGCTGCGGTCACGCGTTCCTTGGTGGCGCCACCGCCGACGTCCAGGAAGTTTGCGGGCTCGGCGCCATAGAGCTTGATGATGTCCATGGTGGCCATTGCAAGGCCCGCGCCATTCACCATGCAGCCGATCTGGCCGTCGAGCTTGACGTAGTTCAGCGCGTACTTGGCGGCCTCGGTCTCGGCCGGGTCCTCCTCGTCGACGTCGCGCAGGTCCTCCACCTCCTTGTGGCGATAGAGCGCGTTGTCGTCGAAGTTCATCTTGGCATCGAGCGCGACGACCTGGCCCGCGCCGGTGACGACCAGCGGGTTGATCTCGATCAGCGAGCAGTCGAGATCGATGAAGGCCTTGTAGAGCCCGCCCACCAGCTTCACGAACTCACCGACCTGCTTGCCGCTGAGGCCGAGCGCGAAGGCGATCTTGCGGCCCTCATAAGCCTGGAAGCCGGCGGCGGGATCGACCGCCTGGCGCACGATCTTCTCGGGATGCTCGTGCGCTACCGTCTCGATATCCATGCCGCCCTCGGTCGAGGCGACGATGGCGACGCGGCCGACGGCGCGGTCGACCAGCATGGAGAGGTAGAGCTCGCGTTTGATGTCGCAGCCTTCCTCGATATAGAGGCGCTTCACCGTCTTGCCGTTCGGGCCAGTCTGCTTGGTCACCAGCTCATGGCCCAGCATGGCCTGGGCGTTCTGGCCGACCTCCTCGACGGACTTGGAGACTCGCACGCCGCCCTTGCCGTTGGGATCGTCCTTGAAGCGGCCCTTGCCCCTGCCGCCGGCATGGATTTGCGCTTTCACGACGGTAACCGACCCGCCCAGCTTGCGGGCCACGTCCATCGCCTCGTCCTTGGTATAGGCCACGCCGCCCTTGAGCAGCGGGACGGCGAATTTGGCCAGGAGGGCCTTGGCCTGGTACTCGTGAATGTTCATGAAAACCTGTTGCTCAAATTCAGTTGCAAATCGCAACTGACAGGGGTCAGCGGCACTTTATGAGTGCCGCCGGCCCTTGGCAACGCTGGACTGATGATCGTTTGAAGACGTTCGACCAAGGTCTAGGGACCTTGGCTGCAGTTCGATCAGCGGCCGACGATTTTGTTGGTCGCGTCGATCAGCGACTTCACGGCGGCGACCGACTTGTCGAACATCGCCTTTTCCTCGGCGTTGAACTCGACCTCGACGATGCGCTCGACGCCTTCCTTGCCGATCACCACCGGCACGCCGATGTAGAGGCCCTTCACGCCGTACTCGCCGTTCAGCAGGGCGGCACAGGGGATCATGCGCTTCTTGTCCTTGAGGTAGGACTCGGCCATGGCGATGGCCGATGCCGCTGGAGCGTAGAAGGCAGAGCCGGTCTTGAGCAGGGCCACGATCTCGGCGCCGCCGTCGCGGGTGCGCTGCACGATCTTGTCCAGGCGCTCACGGGTGGTCCAACCCATGTCGACGAGGTCGTGAAGCGAAATGCCGCCGACCGTCGAGTAGCGCAGCAGCGGCACCATGGTGTCGCCGTGGCCGCCCAGGACGAACGCCGTCACGTCGTCGACCGAGACGTTGAATTCCTCGGCGAGGAACGAGCGGAAGCGGGCGCTGTCGAGCACGCCCGCCATGCCGACGACGCGCTTGGCGGGGAAGCCAGTGACCTCCTGCATGAGGCCGACCATGGCATCGAGCGGATTGGTGATGACGATGACGAAGGCATTGGGCGCGTGCTGCTTGATCCCCTTGCCCACCGAATCGATGATCTTGGCGTTGATGCCGACCAGGTCGTCGCGGCTCATGCCCGGCTTGCGCGGCACGCCGGCGGTGACGATGACGACGTCGGCGCCTTCGATGTCCTTGTAGTCGGAGGTGCCGCTGTACTTGGCGTCGAAACCTTCGACCGGGCTCAGCTGGGCGATGTCGAGCGCCTTGCCCTTGGCGACGCCTTCGAGGTCGGGGATGTCAAACAGGATGACGTCACCCAGTTCCTTCTGGCCGGCGAGCAGCGCGAGCGTGCCACCAATCTGTCCGGCGCCGATCAGCGCGATCTTCTTGCGAGCCATGCCAAAACTCCCGATTTCCTAAGGGCGGCGCGTGGTAGCGCGATTCGCCGGAAGCGGCAAGACGACCAAGGTCAACGCGGCGGCGGCGGCCTGCGGCCACCGGGACCACCAGACGGCGCGCCTGGCGGTGGCCCGCCCTGCTTCACGAAGCTCGCGTCGGCAGTACCCATGAAACACCGCGGCACAAAGGGAAATTTCGCAGTGACCAGATAATAGTAGGTGCCCTGTGGAAATTCGGCGGTGACGCCTTCACGACCGTTGCATTCATCGAGGTCGCCCAGGCCGCGCACATATTCGTAGTCCTTGGCGTAGGTGCCGTCGGGCCGCCCGCCGGGACCGCCGGGATCGCGCTGGGACTTCAGCCGCCAGCTCGACCGGGCAGCTTCGTCGAAGTAGATCGCGAAGCCGTCGGCGGCCCAGCCAATCAGAACCAGCCTGCCCTTTCCGCCGAGCTTGTCGATCAGGCCCGTCGGCACGCCGTGATAATGATAGGAGCCATCGGGCTGTACGTGGGCGTTGTTCTGGTCGATGCCGAGCGGGCGGCCGCCCGACAACGCCTCGATCATCCAGCCCGAACGCCGGTCGTCGTTCCAGAATTCGGCCGTGTTGGGGTCGAACACCACACCGTTGACCGCGACACCGAACAAGTGGTTCGGACGATAGTAGGTCACACGGCCGGCCACTGCCGGCCTCAGCGGCATGCGGAAATAGTAGTTCTGCAGCGAGATGCGATTGGGATTGGAGCGGTTGGGGAACGCGCCGGTCGCGTGATTGGGCAAGCCGTCGGCGCGCACGTAACGCACGCCCTGCCGCTCGTCGATTTCCATTTGCTGGGCGGCCGCCGCGCGCGGCACCAGATCGAGCCACCAAGTGTGCCGCTGTTCTTCGGCGCCTTGCGGCGTGCCGGTGTCGTGGTCGCCATGCGCCCAGGCGGTGCTTGCGATCAGCACCGCGAGCGCACTCATCGTAGAGAGTCGCATCGTTGGTGTTACGCGCGATGCGCGAACTCCATCCCCCTAAGACGCAACGGTCAGACGGGATGCTTCTTCAGGTGCGCCAACAGAAGATCGACCGCCTTGGCGGCCGCCTGGTCCATGACGAAGTGACCGACGCCCGGCAACACCTCCATGGCGAACGGGCCGCTCACGAACTCGGCCGTGCCATGGGCAGCGTCGGGCCCGACCGTGGCGTCGACGTCGCCCCAGATGTAGAGCGTCGGCACCTCGATCATGCCGATGTCGGCCGCCAATCCGACATTGGCGCGATACCAGGCGAGTGCCGCCTCGAGCGCGGCGGGATTGCCCAGCACCTTCAGATGCTGCTCCATCGCCTCGGAGGGCACGCCCTGGCCGAACATGCCGTCGCGCAGGCGGCGGGCATCGTCGGCAAGCAACAGCTTGCCCGTCTCTGCATCAAGGAAAGCGCGGTGATGGCGCGAGCGATGCTTCTGGTCGCCGTCCGGCTTTTCGAGCGCGCGACGGAACGACTTGGGATGCGGCCGCGACATGATCGTGAGCGAGGCGAGTCGCTTGGGATGCGCCGCCGCCACACCCCACGAGACCTGACCACCCCAGTCGTGCCCGACCAGATGGAAGCGCCGGCCCTCGTGGCCTGACGCGGCGACGATCTCGATCGCGTCGTTCACCAGCTTGTCGAAGGCGTAATGCGAGAGATCCTTGGGATCGGGACGCGCGCCCGGCGAATAGCCGCGCTGGTCGGGAGCGACGGCGCGATAGCCCGCTGCCGCAAGTGTCGGCAGCGCCGCGCGCCAGCTGTGACGCGATTCGGGGAAGCCGTGCAGCAATAGCACCAAGGCGCCGTCGGTCGGGCCCGCGACATCCGCTGTGAATGTCAGGCCCGATCGGGTCTTGATGCTCGTGCTGTCGGCCATCGGCCGGTCAGACGCCGTTGGCCTTGAACCAGGCCAGCGCCTTCTTCCAGCCGTCCTCCGCCGCTTCCTTGCGGTAGCTCGGCCGGTAGTCGGCGTTGAAGGCGTGCGGCGTGTCCGGATAGACGTCGATCTGCGACTTCTGCGCCGCCGCACTGCCGGTCTTTAGCGCCGCCTTCATCTTGTCCACCGATTCCTGGGAGATGCCGGTATCGGCACCGCCATAGAGACCGAGCACCGGACCGTGCAGGTCCTTCACGAGATCGACCGGGTTCTTGGGCTGCAGCTCGGTGCCGGGACGGACCAGCGGGCCATACCAGGCCACGCCCGCCTTTACCGCGGGATTGTGCGCATCGTACATCCACACGATGCGACCGCCCCAGCAGAAGCCGGTGATGCCGAGCTTGGCGGTGTCGGCCTTGCCTTCGCTCTTGGCGAAGGCGACCGCCGAATCGAGATCGCCCATGACCTGGTCGTCCGGCACCTTGGAGACGATCTCGGCGATCAGCTTGGGGATGTCGGTGTAGGTCTTGGCATCGCCCTGACGAAAATAGAGTTCGGGCGCGATGGCGTAGTAGCCCGCCTTGGCGAAGCGCCGGCACATGTCGGCGATGTGGGCATGCACGCCGAAGATCTCCTGCACGACCAGGATGGTGCCGAAGCCCTGGCCGCTCGCCGGCATGGCGCGATAGGCGTCCATGTCCTTGCCGTCCTTGGTCTTGACCTTGACGGCGCCCGCGGTGAGGCCGTCGGACGGCGTCACGATCATGGTCTGGGCCTGCACCGGCTGCACCGCGAGCGCGAAGGTCGTGCCCAACGCCACGCCGCCCAGTGCCGCGCGCCGCGACAGGCCGTTCTCCGCTCCATAAATCAGACGATCGCCGTCCATATCCTGCCTCCCATGGGGTTGAAGCCGCGCGAGCCTAGGATGCACCGCAGGCTGCCCACAATCACAATTAGGCGATGTGCTACTAGCTGCTAGCCAATATGCTCGAGGGCCAGGTACTCGGGGCTTTGCATCTCCATCAGGCGCGACACCGTGCGCTGGAACTCGAAGGCGCCGTCACCCTCGATGTAGAGACCAGTCGGCGCCGTCGCAGCGGAACAGATGAACTTCACTTTCTTCTCGTAGAATTCGTCGATCATGGTGACGAAGCGCACGGCTTTGTCCTGGCTGTCCGGTCCCATCTTGGGGATGTCGGCCACGATCACGGTGTGGAAGTTGGCAGCGATGCAGATGAAGTCGGCGGCACCCATAGGCTTGGCGCACCAGTCGAGAAAATGCGCCATCGCCACACCCGGTGCGGCCCGCGGGATGTCGACGTCACGGCCCTGCGTCCGGAGCACGCGCGGCTCGCCATCGGCGCCGCCGCTCAGGGCGCGGAACGCCTCGTCGAGCTTGGCGGTGGCCCAGGCGCCGAGCGGCGTCAGATAGACGTCGAAGTTGCGCAGCCGGTCGAGGCGATAGTCGTGGTCGCCGCCCAGCTCGAGGATCTCCAGCCGCTGCTTGACCAGCTCGATGAACGGAATGAAGCGCTCGCGCTGCAGGCCGTCCTTGTAGAGATCGTCGGGCTTGCGGTTGGAGGTCGCGACCACCGTGACGCCCTCGTCGAACAGCACCTCGAACAGGCGCGCCAGGATCATGGCGTCGGCGATGTTGGTGACCTGGAACTCGTCGAAGCAGAGCAGCCGGGTCTCGCTCGCGATCGCCTTGGCGATCGGCACGATGGTATCGGCTTCGGGCGGCGCCCCCTTGGCCGCCAGCTCCTCGCGGCGGCGATGCAGGCGCTCCTGCACCTCGAGCATGAACTCGTGGAAGTGCACGCGCCGCTTCTTGGCCATCGGCACGTCGGCGAAGAAGAGATCCATCAGCATCGACTTGCCGCGGCCGACCGGCCCCCAGATGTAGAGCCCGCGCGGGCCGGCCGGCGGCGGCGCGGCGTGCGCGAGGCCGAGCCGCGCCAGCAAGCCGGGCTTGGGCGCCGGATGATCCTGCAACGCGACCAGCTGCTCGTAGACGGCCTGCAAGCGCTCAACCACCCGTTCCTGCACGGGATCGGCGTGGACTTCACCAGCGGTGCGGCGAGCGGCGAGATTGGCGGCTGGGCCCTTGCTGGTCGTCGTAGGGCCCGCGGTCGGGGGCAGAGGGTGCGCTTCCATTTACCGCCGCATACCTAGCTCAGCGGCGCGCGGCTGCCTATAAGGTCCGGCGATGAAGCTTGCGTTTCTTGGCACGTCGGAATTCGCCGTGCCGGCGCTTCGGGCGCTGGTCGAGGCGGGCCACGATGTGGTCGCCGTCTATACGCGCGCGCCCAAGCCCGCCGGCCGCGGCCAGCAGGAACGCCGCACGCCGGTGCACGAGCTCGCGTCGTCGCTCGATCTCGCCGTGCGAACGCCCAAGGGCCTGCGCAGCGAGGAGGAAGCGGCGTCCTTCAAGACGCTGGACCTCGATGCCGCGGTCGTCGTGTCCTACGGCCACATCCTGCCCAAGGCCTTCCTCGAGGCGCCGGTGCTGGGCTGCATCAACATCCATGGCTCCCTGCTGCCGCGATGGCGCGGCGCGGCGCCCATCCATCGCGCCATCCTGGCCGGCGACGCCGAGACCGGCGTCACCATCATGCGCATGGACGAAGGCCTCGATACCGGACCGATGCTGCTGGCCGAGAGCACGCCGATCTCGGCCGCCGACACCGCCGAGACCGTGCACGATCGGCTGGCCGAGCTCGGCGGGCGCCTGATCGTGTCGACGCTCGATGCCCTGGTCGCCAAGACCATCGAGCCCGTGCCGCAGCCCGAGGAAGGCGTGACCTACGCCCACAAGCTCGGCAAGGAGGAAGGGGCCCTCGACTGGCGCCGGCCGGCCGCCGAGCTCGAACGCAAGGTGCGCGCGTTCCATCCCTGGCCCGGTACCTGGTTCGACGGCGGCCGCGAGCGCATCAAGGTGCTGGAAGCAGGCCTCGCGCTGGCAGGCGGCTTGCCAGGCACCGTGAGCATCGGCCGCGACGGCTTCCCCGTCGTCGCCTGCGGCGTGGGTGGATTGAAACTTCTCCGGCTGCAGCGCGCCGGCAAGGCCGCCCAGCCCGCCGACGCCTTCTTGCGCGGCTTCGCGCTGGCGGCGGGCACGGTGCTCGCGCCGCCTACAGTCGTCCCGCTCCCTGGGCCGCTGCCGAGCTGACGTGCCGCGCTACAAGCTCACCATCGAATATGACGGCGCGCCGTTCGTCGGCTGGCAGCGCCAGGACAACGGGCCCTCGATCCAGGGCGCGATCGAGGACGCCGTGTTCGCCTTCTGCGGCGAGCGCGCGGCGGTGCACGGCGCAGGCCGCACCGATACCGGCGTGCACGCGCTGGGCCAGGTGGCTCATCTCGATCTCGGCGACGACAAACCGGTCGACACCGTGCGCGCGGCGGTGAACTTCCATCTCAAGCCGCATCCGATCGTGGTCATCGAAGCCGAGATCGTGCCCGACGACTTCCACGCCCGCTTCTCGGCAACGCAGCGGCGCTATCGCTACCTGATCCTCAATCGCCGTGCGCCGCCCGCGCTCGATCGCGGCCGCGTCTGGCATGTGCCGGTGCCGCTCGACACTGTGGCGATGGCCGACGCCGCCGCGCTGCTGGTCGGCCGTCACGACTTCAACAGCTTCCGCTCGGCCGCCTGCCAGGCCGCCTCGTCACTGAAGATGCTCGACCGGCTCGAGGTCACCCGCGAGGGCGAGCTGATCCGCCTCGACGTCGCCGCCCGCTCCTTCCTGCACAACCAGGTGCGCATCCTCGCCGGCACCTTGCAGCTGGTTGGCCGCGGTCAGTGGAGCAGGCGCGACGTCGCCGAGGCTCTGGCTGCGCACGATCGTACCCGCGCCGGCCCGACCGCGCCGCCACAGGGCCTCTGCCTGATGGAAGTGCGCTACGACCTAGATGCCGGTCACGCCGAACGCGCCGACGTAGCGAGCGACGATCACTGACAGCAGGATCGACGGCACCCAGTTGACGACCAGCAGGACCATCGAGATCAGCCAGTCGGTGCCCAGCACCATGCGCGTCGTCATCAGGAACCAGTAGAAGATCAGCGCCTGCAGCGCGATCTCGATCAGCCGCGCGACGGCGACGGGGGTCACGATTTCGGCGGCGATACCGACGACAGCGATGAGCGTGGCCGGCAGGCTGATCCAGTTGAGCGCGCCGATGTACCGCGGATAGCGGTCGAGCCAGCCGCGACGCCGAGCGATCTCGTAGAACAGCACCGGGAACAGCAGCCAGTTCACGACGTAGCTGATCGCCTCGACGATGACGATGTCGATCGTGTCGGCCGGCACGTCGGCGTCGGCATAGCGGATCAGCGAGTGGATCACGTAGAACGGCGCCACCAGCACCATGACGCGAAACGAGCGCAGGCAGGCTTCCATGGTGTTGGCGAAGGCGAGCGGCGCCGCCGGATCGCGCCTCAGGAACCCCAGCGCGCCCTGCACGCCACGGGCGATCTCGGCGCCGCTCAGCACCGAAGGGCCTCAGGCCGCAAAGTAGCGGTCGAGCACCGTTTCATAGACGCGGCTCAGCGTCCTGAGGTCCTCGATCGCGCTCTTCTCGTCGACCTTGTGCATGGTCTCGCCGACCAATCCGAACTCGAGGACCGGGCAGTACTGGCTGATGAAGCGCGCGTCCGATGTGCCGCCGGTGGTCGAGAGCTCGGTCTCGATGCCGGTAACGTCGCGGATGGCGCCCGCAACCAGATCGACCAGCGGCCCGGGTGCCGTATAGAACGATTCGCCCGAGACCTCGGTGGCAAGCTCGATCGTGCCGTTGCCGCCCAGCGCCTCGCTGGCGCGCTCCATTCGCTCCTTGAGGTGCGCGAGCAGCGTCTTGGACGTCCACAGATCGTTGAAGCGCGTGTTGAAGCGCGCCTTCACCACGCCGGGCGCGATGTTGGTCGCCTTGTTGCCGACATCGATGGTGGTGAACTGCAGCGAGGTCGGCTGGAAATGCGTGCTGCCCGCATCGATCGGCGCGCGCACCAGCGCCTCGATCAGCGCCGACAGGCGATGGATGGGATTGTCGAGCCGCTCGGGATAGCCGACATGGCCCTGGATGCCGCGCACGGTCAGATCGACGGTCATGCTGCCGCGCCGGCCGATCTTGATCATGTCGCCGAAGCGCTTGGAGCTCGTCGGCTCGCCGACCAGACAGGCATCGATCTTCTCGCCGCGATCGGCGAGCTTCTTCAGCATCTTCACCGTGCCGTTGACCGCGGGCCCCTCCTCATCGCCGGTGATCAAGAGGCTGATCGAGCCGCCGAAGTCGCGACCGCGCCGGCTGAGGAAGCGCGCCGAAGCCTCGGTGAAGGCCGCGATCGCGCCCTTCATGTCGGCGGCGCCGCGGCCGAACAGGAAGCCGTTCGACAGTTCGGCCGAGAACGGGCCGATGGTCCACGACGACAGATCGCCCACCGGCACCACATCGGAGTGGCCGGCGAAGCAGAAGTGCTTGCCGTTGCCGAACTTGTCTTGACCGACGCGGGCATAGAGGTTGGCGACGTCGTCGGTGCCGGCCTGGGTGAAGTCCATGCGCTCGCACTGAAAGCCGAGCGGCTTCAGCGCGCGTTCGAGCAGCTCGAGCGCGCCCGCCTCGCGCGGCGTCACGCTCTCGCAGCGCACGAGCGCGCGCGTCAATTCGACGACATCGGTGATGGCGGGAGCAAGCGTGTCGGGCATTTTCCGGACAGTACAGGCACAACCCAGCAAAGAGAAGGGAGCCGACAGGCCTTGGCCGGCGCCCAGTTTCTTTGAGAGGAAGATTGTCTTGTTGCTTATGGAACTTCAGGCTGCGATGCGGTCGGCCTCCTGCAGGTTGACCGACACCAGTTGCGACACGCCCTGCTCCGCCATGGTGACGCCGTAGAGGCGATCCATGCGCGCCATGGTGACGCGATGATGGGTGATCACCATGAAGCGCGTGTCGGTGCGGCCCGCGATCTCCTTCACCAGACCGCAGAAGCGCTCGACGTTGAGGTCGTCCAGCGGTGCGTCCACCTCGTCCAGCACGCAGATCGGCGCCGGGTTGGTCATGAACACCGCGAACAGGAGCGACAGCGCGGTCAGCGCCTGCTCACCGCCCGAGAGCAAAGACATCACCTGCAGCTTCTTGCCCGGCGGGCTGGCATGGATCTCCAGCCCGGCCTCCAGCGGATCCTCCGACTCGGTGAGGCGAAGCTCGGCCTTGCCGCCGCCGAACAGCTTGGTGAAGAGCTGCTGGAAGTGACCACTGACCTGTTCGAAGGCGGCGACGAAACGCTCGCGGCCTTCGCGGTTCAGGCTCTGGATGCCCTGGCGCAGCCGGCCGATGGCGGCGACGAGATCGTCGCGCTCGGCCGTCATGCCGGTGATCTGCTGCTCGAGCTCGCGCGCCTCTTCCTCGGCACGCAGGTTCACCGCACCCATGGTCTCGCGCTCGTGCACCAGACGCTCCAGGCGATGCTCGGCCTTCTCAAGCTCGGGCAGCTCCTCAAGCGTCTGTACCTCGGCCACGGCCAGCACGCCGTCCGGCTCGCAGCGCAGGCGCTCGACGATGCGCTCGACCACGCTCTCGCGATCCTTGGTCGCCTGCTCGACCAGACCTTCGCGGCGCACGCGGCTTTCGCGCGCCGTGGCGAGCTCGGACTCGGCCTGGCGCAACGCCTTGTCGGCCTCGCCCAAGCGCGTCTCGCCGACGGCCAGGCGATCAGCCGCCTCCTGGCGATTGTGCTCGGCCCTGTCTATCTCCTCAGCGAGCGCCAGGCGCTTGGCCTCGATCTCGCCAGGCTTGGCGGCGAGCTCCTCGAGCGACTGCACGATCTGCTCGCGCCGCTGGTCGAGCTCGACGATCTGGCCTTCGGCGTCGGCCAGGCGCTTGCTCCACCCGCCATGGTCCTGGGCGATCTGGCTGAGCCGCTCCAGCCGCATCGCGGCCTCGCGCGCCAGGCGATCGCAATTGCCCTCGGCCTCGACCAGGGCGGCGCGCAGCTCTGCGATGCGCGCGCGCAGCGCGCCCGCCGCGACGCGGTCGGCCTGGGAATCGGAGATCGCCGACAGCCGCGCCTCGCGGAAGGTGCGGCGCATCTCGTCGTCGGCGATGTCGGCCAGGATCTCGGCCACCGACTGCTCGACGGCGGCAAGCCGCGTGTTG
>JADHLS010000024.1 GCA_016780605.1 Reyranella sp. | reverse complement strand
TCACATCGAGAATGCCTTCTGTCGCCTCAAGGACTTCCGACGCATCTTCACTCGATACGACAGGTTAGCCCGAAACTTCCTCGCCTCGGTCTGCCTCGCTGCCGCTATCGTATGGTGGATTTAATGAGTCTCGACCCTAATCGCGGAGTTTGAAGAGGGCGGCCGCGAACGAGCCCATCCCGCTGCTGCGCAGCGGCATGAAGGGCTTGGCCGTCTGGCGGCACAGGCGCTTGAGGTTGGTCACGGCCTCGTGGCTGATGCAGTCGACCGGGAACAGGACGACGTCGGCCCGGCTCACCAGGCCGCCGAGAAGACCGCTGCGGTCCTCGATGCCGCCGTCGTGATGCAAGAACGACGCACCGAGCCGCTCGCTGAGCGCCTGCAGGTGACCGACGCTGCGGCCGCCGACATAGAGCAACGTGAGGCCCGAAAGAGAAGCGGGCGCCGCCGCGGGGCTGGCGGGCTCGTCTTGGGGTCGGAAGCTCGCCTCGACGGCGCCCAGCTCCTCGCGCAGCGCGGCTTCGCTGCGCACCAGGCCGCTGCGCTCGGCGCGCTCACGACCCAGTTCCTCGTTGGTCCTCGCCAGCCGCTCCTCGAGCGCGGCGTTGCGGTTGGCCTCGCGGCGCAGCCGTTGCTCCAGGCTCGCCACAAGATCGGTGAGCGCCGCGGCGTCGGAAGCGACGTCCGCCGCCGCCGGCTGCTCGGCGATCCGGCGGGCGAGCGCATCGCCCAGCTCGCGGATCTTCGCATCGCGCCGCGTGATGCCGTCGCGCAGATGGTCCTGCTGGCGTGCGAGCTTGTCGTGCAAGGCGGCATTTTCGGCCTCGAGCGCGCTCAATCGTCGAATGTCGGCGCGGTTGGCGGCGCCGACGAGATGCGAAAGCATGTGCACGTCGCCGAAGATCTCGCGGATCAGAGCGTCGTTGGTCGCCGGGTGTGTCATCGCCGCCCAGTAAGCGCCCGGGATGTCGCCTTGACTGACGGCCTCACGCCACAGGGAACGGACCGCGTCGACCGTCCCGGCCTTGTCGAAACGCGAGACCATCGTGCGATGAAGCCGGTCGAGCGTCTTGTGAAGCAGCTTGCCCAGGCCATCGTGCTGGCCCGCCAGTGCCACGCCCTGGCGATGCAGGTCGTGCTCGGAGGCGCCGTCCAGCACCACCTTCGCCTTCACCAGGATCTGACGCAGGTCGGCCGTCGCCAGGCACGTACCCACGATCGAGCAGTGCAATTGGTTTGACAGCTCCCAGATCTTGCGGCGGCGCCCAACCTGGCGGACCTCGGCCTCGAGGATCGGCTGGATCATCTTGGGCGGCAGCGCGACGAACAGCTGGCTGCGCAACGTACCGTTGTGGGCGGCGAAGTCGCCAATGGACTTGATAGGATCGAAACGCGGGATCGACGTCATCGCTCGATATATCCATACGAATATAACGAGGCTGGCAGAATCCCGCGGCGGAGGCAAGGCTGCGGATTGGCGCCGTCCTGATCGTTCGCGCCGCCTAGTGGACCTTGGTCGACGCGCCGGGCATGAGCAGGCGGGCGAGCGAGCGGATCTCCGGGGTCGAGGCGCCATGGGCGCGCCGCTCCATCTCGCGATAGAGGCGCACGATGTCGTTGCCGGTCTCGGTCACCACCGCGCCGCCGCCACCGCCGCCGCCGGTCTGCGCCACGACCACAGGCTCGCGGAACATATGGTTCAGCTCCGCGATCAGGAGCCACGCCTGACGGTAGGACATGGCAAGCGCGCGGCCGGCCGCCGAGATCGATCCGGTCTCGTTGACCAGCTCGAGCAGGCGGATCTTGCCGGGCCCGATCGAACGCTCGCCGCCGAAGTCGATCCGTAAGTGCAACGAGGTCTTGTCGCCGGTCTTGCTGCCAGTCTTGGCCGGCTTCTTGATGGTATCGCGCCCCATCGCGCCATTATGCAGTGGACGGTTGGTCTCAGCCAGCGACCTCACCTCTAGAAGGCCTTCGCCAACGTCAGACGGAACGCTGTCGGCTCCACGGGGTGGAAGTGGCGGTCGGCCACGCCCGCCGCCGGCTCGCCCGGCAAACGCGAGACGTAGAAGTAGTCGATCTGGCTCGCCTGCGTATTCAGGATGTTGAACACGTCGAGATTGAGCTTGATGCCTGAGTCGAAGATGTAGCCCAGGCGCCCGTTCAGGGTGGTGGTAAACGACGTGTAGACGCTGCCGTCGCTGGTGAGCGGCCGCGGTCCCAGGCTGCGAACCCGCAAGGCGCCGAACCAGCCGGTGTCGGCGCCGAGCGTGATGCCGCCCGAGCCGACGAAATCGGGCGCGCCCGGGATGAAGTTGCCCTCCGGCGAATAGTCCGAGAAGCGCGCGCGCGTGAAAGCGAGGTCGAGATCGACCGAGGCCCAGGAGGTCGGCCGGTAGCTGTTGGTCCATTCCACGCCGATGCGCCGGCTGGGCCGGCTCGCCTCGGTCGTGCCGGCATCGCCCAGGAAGACGAGCTCCGAATTGAAGTCGAGCAGGAAGACGGCGAGCGAGGTGTCCCAACCTTTGATCGCCTGGCTGCGCACGCCGACCTCGGCGCCCTTGGATTGCACCAAAAGTGGCACAGCGGCGATGGGCTGAGTGGGATCGGCCGGGTTCACCGCGATGGTAGCACCGCGCGCGTCGTTGCTGTGATAGCCGAAGCCACCGTTCAGATAGAACTCGGTCTTGTCGAACGGACCAAACACGATGCCGGCCTTGGGGCTGGCCAGGAACGCTGAGCTGTAGCCCGAGTTCGCCGAGAGCGTCGTGCTGTCGACCGAGGCCATGAACAGATCGCCGCGCACGCCCAGCGTCACTTTCAGCCAGTCGGTCCAGGCCGTCGTGTTCTTGGCGTAGATGCCGATGCTGCTTTCGCTCACCTGGTCGTAGCGCACGGTGTTGTAGGCGGTGCGCTGGAAGGTGTTGAACAGGCCGACGCCGATGTCGTCGTAGCGCACCTGCGTGCCGACCGTGGTCTCCGACAGGAATCCTGCGAGCTTGTGGCGGAACGACTGGCTTGCATTCAGCCCCAGGATCTTGCGCTTGTCGCTCTGCTGGAACTGGTCGCCGAGATCGGGATTGTCGAGGAAGTAGGTGAAGTTGTTGAACAGGTTCAACGTCGAATAGATCGCATAAGCCTCGACGATGCTCGCCCCTCTGTCGTTGCTCTGGCCCCAGCGCATGCTGAGCGAATAGCGCTGGGTGTCGCCGCCGTCGGTCTGGTCGACGGCGCCGAAGCGGCTGAGGCTGCCGTCGGAAACGGCGCGCACCGGGATCTGGTCGGTCGAATGCCAGGAGTTGGTGTAGGCGAGCGCGGTGATGGAGAACCCGCTCTCCGGCGTGCCTTCGCTGTAGCGCAGGAAGGTATTGAACTTGCGCAAGGCGTCGGAGGCCTGCCACGGCCCGTCATAGAACACGACCTCGCCGGCCGCGGTGAGCGAGCCCTGGCCGAATGCCATCGAGCCCGCGGCGAGGCCGCGCCAGTAGCCGAAGCTGCCGCCGGTCGCCTGCACGACGCTGCGCTCCAGCCGGTCGGCGTAGGCAAGACGCAGCGAGCCGGCCGAGGCGAAGTCGCCTTCCTCGGCCCAATACGGTCCCTTCTTGACCAGCATCTTCTCCAGCAGCTCGGGGATCAGGAAGTTGATGTCGGCATAGCCCTGGCCGTGGCCGTGCGTGCGCATGTTGATCGGCATGCCGTCCAGCCAGATCGCGAGGTCGGTGCCGTGATCGAGGTTCATGCCGCGCAGGAAGTACTGGTTGGCTTTGCCCTCGCCGCTGTGCTGCGTGACGATCAGGCCAGGGGCGGCTTCCAGGACCTCGCCCGGGCGTTCGACGGGCCGCGTGTTCAGGGTCTCGCCCGAGATTCGCTTTTCGCTCGCCGCGTCGGTGGGCTCGGACTCGAGCGAGGCCGGCGCGGTCACGGTGACTGCGGGCAGCACGGTCGAGGCGCCGGTGCCCGGGCCGAACGGATCGGGCGGCGTCGTCTGCGCCTGCGCTCCGCTCGCCACCGTCAGCACGGCCATCAGAAGGAACGGCCGGGTATGCATTGTGAGAGAATTGTGCATACTCATCTCTCGGTCAACAAGTGGAGGGACGGATGCAGCGCATCACGCTGACGGTCGAGGATTCGCTGGTGGAAGTGCTGGACCGCCACATGAAGACGCATCGCTACGCCAGCCGGTCGGAGGCGCTGCGCGATCTGCTGCGCGACGCCGAGGCGCGCCAGCGGCTCGACGGCGACGCGCCCGAAGAGAGCGACGCCTTCTGCATCGCCACGCTCGCCTATGTCTACGACCACGAGACGCGCGATCTCGGCCGGCGCCTGACGCGCGCCCAGCACGACCATCACGACCTGCAGGTGGCGACCCTGCACGTGCATCTCGACCACCGCTCGTGCCTGGAGGTGTCCATCCTGCGCGGGCGGGCCAAGTCCGTGCGTGCGCTGGCCGACGACACGATGAGCCAGCGCGGCGTGCGCCACGGCCGGCTCCATCTCGTGCCGGCGCAGCTGGTCTCGCACAGCCATGCCCACGGTGGGACCTCTCACCGTCACGAGCACATCCGCGCCTAGAACCGGGGCGCGGCAAGCGGCGAGCACAAATCGACGGAACGGCGTCATCGGACGGTCCTCCAGCAGCAACACGCACAAGGCGCGTCACCGCTCGGTTGACCGTCCCGTTGGAACATCCCGTCCACGGAAGAGCGACGCTTTCGCCGGCAGGTCTTCTGGCTTGCGGGTCCCGGCTCCTGCCCGCCTTCCCGGATCTTTGAAATCCAGTGGCCTTTGGGCAGTCGCTCGCCGCTTACAGCTGCGGGTACAGCCGCCGATTAGGCCCTGGCGGGCCGCACGGCGTTCCCTGTTCGCCTCCGGTTAGGGAGGACCGACGATGAGTTCATTCTTAGTGTACTGGATTGCGGCGTCAAGAAGTTGTCGTAATGGCTCGTGCCGTCGCTTGGCACGTCATCCACTCTTAACATCGCGATGGTGGACGCACCGCTAAGACAAGCCCGTGGCGGAGATCGAACCGTTGGAGTGAACGATGATGACGCTTCTTGACCTGAACGCCGAGCTCGAAAAGCTGACCATGTTTCGCGGCCGCACGCCGACATCGACGCGGCAGGAGCGTCAAGGTTCATCGGCGCGACTGGCGGCCTATCGCGACGCGACGATCTTCGCGAGCAAGTCGGCGGGAAAGGGCGCCTGGGAGAGACATCCCGACGGCGATGAACTCGTTTACATTATCGATGGCGCGGCGACATTGCAGGTTGCGAGCGATGGCGGTTCGGAGTTGATCCCGGTCGATGCCGGAAAGCTTGCGATTGTCCCGAAGGGCGCGTGGCACCGCTTTCATTATCCGGACGGCGTCACCTTGCTGACCATCACGCCGGGCCAGAGCGGGTACGTCCGCGCCGACGTCGAGGATCCGTTCTCAGTCGAACCTCAGCGGGACTAGACGCTCTCGATGACGCCGCCCGTCATGTCCGGATCGTCCGGCGTGTAGCCCGGCAGGGGTTTGGTGAAGTGGTCACCGGTCTCGACGGCATGGGCGATGCTGCCGGGGTCGAAGACCTTCCAGTGGGTGCGATCGCGGCGCGGGCTGCTGAGCTGCCAGGCGCGGAGCAACGTCTTGCCGCGGCGATTGCGGCCGAGCACATGAGGCTCCACGATCGAGTCGGATGTGAGGCTCAAGCAGCCGTCTCGCTCTTGCGCTCGGGGGTCGCAGCCTCCAGCAGATCATCCGCACTTCCGCTCGTGTTCGCCTGCTGCTCGCGAGCGGTTGCTGCAGTGGAATACGATCAGTTTGAACCGCATGCGGGTCCATTTGATCGCAACGCGCGCACTGGCGACGCTTGTTTGAAAGGAGCAGTCGGTCCACATGATTCCCATCGTGCCTCTGGTTTAGCTGCGCGCTTCACTGCCGCTCGATCTGACCACGCAGCGGAAGCCAACGTGGCTGGTCGAGGTGTCGATTTGCTCGGCGTGGCGCGCCGCGGGGCGATATCGCCGGCAATAGTTCGGCGCGCAAAGATGCGAGCCGCCCTTCAGAACCCTGCGCGGGACGCGCAGAGGGTCGTGCGGGTCGTGGCTCACATCGATCGCTGCGCCGCGCGGGTTGCTGGGCACGCAGCAGGCTTTGGCCCGATCGCCCGGGTGCCGCGGCGAATACCAATCGCTCGTCCATTCCCAGACATTGCCGATCATGTCGAAGATACCGTAGCCGTTCGGCAGAAACGCCCGTACAGGCGATGTGCGCGCCCAGCCGTCGTGCCGCAGGTTCTCGTGCGGGAAGGCGCCCTGCCAGGTGTTGGCCATGTGGCGGCCGCCCGGCGTCAATTCATCGCCCCAGGCGAATTCGGCGCCATCCAGGCCGCCGCGCGCCGCGAACTCCCATTCGGCCTCAGTCGGCAACGTCTTGCCAGCCCAGCTCGCATAGGCTTCCGCGTCCTTGTAGGCGACCTGCACCACCGGATGGTCGTCGAGCCCGCCGATATGGCTCCCCTTGCCATAGGGTCGCCGCCACGTCGCACCGAAGGTGAAGCGCCACCACTGGCTCCAGTCCGAAAGATCGACTGGCCGGTTGGGAGGCGAGAAGACGAGTCCGCCCGCCTTGAGCATACCCGGCCGTGCGCCGGGATAGTCCCTCGGGTCGGGATTGATCTCGGCCCAGGTGACGTAGCCGGTGGCCTTCACGAAGCCGCGAAACTGGGCGTTGGTGACCGGCGTCGCGTCGATCCAGAAGCCGTCGACCGTGACGCTGTGGACGGGACCCTCCTCCGGATAGTGACGGTCGGAGCCCATGCGAAATGTGCCGCCCGGGATGCGGATCATGCCCGCGGTCGCCGCGTCGGATGGGCTCGCGTCCATGGCCGGCCCCAAGCCTTTAGACGGCGGCCAGGTGCGGCCTGGCGAGTGCCGCATCGAGGTGTGAGCGGGTAAGACCGATCTGCGTTTGCAGGGCAAAGAACAGGTCGGAGTGCCTCATCGGAAGCTTGCTTGCTGCACGATCGATCCTTTCGAGTTCTCCCGCGAAGGCCGACAGGCGCGACCGCGACAGGTCCGGCGCCAATCCCTCCTCGATGGCCCGCAGGTCGCGATAGAGCTGGACGATATGCCGCCGCACGAGCCAGAGGTAGACCTTGGGCGCGTAGCTGAAGACCGGAACGGCGATGGCCGCCACCGTCACCAGGATCGCCAGGAGCCGGCGCACGTAGATCGTCACCCAGAAGGGCAGATAGCGATGCAGGAACGAAGGGCCGTTCTTGTAGAAGTCGCGGGCACCCTCGGCCATCGGGTACTCGGGATCGGAGTTCGTCGGGAACTCCCCGAACTGCTGGAATATGCCGGGCTCGCCATTCACCTCGACCAGCGCCCGGGCCAGCAGGCCGACGATTTCCGGGTGGAGGTCGGCGCGCACCAGCACGGAGCTGGTGGTCCCGATCAGGGTGACGTCGCTTGAGGGGATGTTGCGCTCGAGGTCGATAACGCCGCTCGGCAGCTCGAGCCGCGTGAGGAAGGCAAATCGGCGAACCAGCGCCTTGACCCGCGGCAGGCTGACCACCGCGACGCCGGGATCGCGCAGCAGGTTCTGGATCAGCGGCGCTTCGAGGACGCTGCCCATGAACAGCACGTCGGCCTTGCCGGCATCGAGCGCGTCCACGGCGGCCCTGCCGCCCAACGTCAGGAAGGTCGCGTTCTGGGGCGTGATGCCGTTCGTCTTGAGGATCTTGGTGGCGGCGAGGTTCGTGCCGCTCGCTGCCGGTCCGACCGCGATGCGCTTGCCCTTGAGCTGGGTGAGATCGGCAAATGTCTCGCCGGCGCGGCAAAAGATGAAGAACGCCAGGTAGTTGATGCGTCCCATCGATTCGAGGTCGGGCGCCTGGCTGGCGTTCGACACGCCACCCTGCACGAAGCCGATATCGACCCCCGACGTCGGATCCTTGAGGAGATCGAGGTTCTCGACCGTCCCCTCGGTTGAACGGACCTCGACCGTCACCCCGTATCGCGCGAGCACGTCGCGGTACTTGTGCGCATAGAACTCGTACGCGCCGCCCTTCGAGCCGGCGGCGATCGTGATCGTCTTGGGCGGTGCCGGGAGCAGATGGTCGAACGCCAGCCAGACGGCCAGAGCGATCGCCAACACCACGGTCGCCATGGCAACGAGTTGGCGGCGACTTACGCCCAGCATGGCCCGTCCCGACGCCGTCGCCTACGCGGCGGCCGCGGCCCACGGGCAGCCGGCCGGCTTCAGCTCGGCCTTGTCGCCGGTCCGCGTGGGTGGTTGCCGTGCGCCCGCGCTGGAGGCTGCGGCCATCGATGTCGTGACGATGGCGAGCACGGCGACCAGCGCGAGCGGCAGGATCGATCCCATTTGCATCCTCCCGGCGCTAGTTGGCGCTCTGCGGCGGCGACATCAGCTTGTCGAGCACGCCCTGGAGGTTGAACGAGCCCGGCTTCTGGCGAGGCGGGAACTCGACCAGGGTCTCGAGGTAGCGGGCGACGAACGCCTGCGCCGGGACCAGCAGGAAGATGCGGTCGATGCGCCACCGGCCGTAGCCCATGCCTTCGTGATCGGCGCGCTCGAACGGATCGGCCTTGAGGTCGAACAGCTTGGGCACGCGCAAGGTCACCATGGGGTCTTGCCAGACGTCGAAGCCGTGGCTGCGCTGCTCCATGAAGGCGAGCTTCCACTTGTCGTAGCGCAGGCCGGCCAGGCCGCCATCGTCGGTCCAGTAGAAGAATTCCTTGCGCGCGCTGCCGCTGCCGTTCTTCAGCAGCTCGCGCTGGTCATAGCCGTCGAGATGGACCTTGAAGTCCTTGCCGTTGAACGAGGCGCCGCGCCTCAGCTTCTGCCCCAGGTCGGTCTCGCCGACCGCCGCCAGCAGGGTCTGCATCCAGTCCTCGGCCGAGAACACCTCGTTGATCTCGGTGCCTGGCTTGACCAGCCCGGGCCAGCGCACCATGCAAGGGACGCGATAGCCGCCTTCCCAGTTGGTGTTCTTCTCGCCGCGGAACGGCGTGGTGCCGCCGTCCGGCCAGCTCATCACTTCGGCGCCGTTGTCGGTCGTATAGATGACGATGGTGTTGTCGGCGATCTTGAGGTCGTCGAGCTTCTTCAGGAGCTGGCCGACCTGGCCGTCGTGCTCGACCATGCCGTCGGCGACCACGCCGAGACCGGTCTTGCCTTCGGACGCCTTCTTGAGGTGCGTCCAGATGTGCATGCGGGTGGAGTTCGTCCATACGAAGAACGGCTTCTTGTCGCGGTCCGCACGATCGATGAAATCGAGCGTGGCGGCGAGGAATTCCTCGTCCACCGTCTCCATGCGCTTCTGGGTGAGCGGTCCGGTGTCCTCGCACTTCTGCTTGCCCCACTTGCCGAAGCGCGGGTCCTCGCCCGGCTGCTCGTTGGCGAGGGCGACACACTTCAGCACGCCGCGCGGGCCGTACTTGGCCTTGAACGTCGGGTCCTTCGGGTAATCGATGTTCTCCGGCTCCTCCTCGGCGTTGAGATGGTAGAGGTTGCCGAAGAACTCGTCGAAGCCGTGCACGGTGGGCAGGAACTCGTTGCGATCGCCGAGATGATTCTTGCCGAACTGGCCGGTCATGTAGCCCTGGCTCTTGAGCAGGTCGGCGATGGTCGGATCCTTGGCCGACAGGCCTTCCGGAGCGCCCGGCAGCCCGACCTTGAGCAGGCCAGTGCGGATCGGCGACTGGCCGGTGATGAAGGCCGCCCGGCCGGCGGTGCACGATTGCTGGCCGTAGTAATCGGTGAAGATCGCGCCTTCGCGGGCGATACGGTCGATGTTGGGCGTGCGATAGCCCATCATGCCGCGATTGTAGGCGCTGACGTTCCAGTAACCGATGTCGTCGCCGAAGATCACCAAGATGTTGGGCTTGGGGGTGGTCTGGGCCCCGGCCGGCAGCACGCCGCCCGAAAGGCCGACCAGCAGGGCGGCCGACGACAGCAGCTGTTTGAACTTGCCCTTGATCATAGGTTTCCCCTGTTCAACCGTTCGCGGTTGAAAGTCACCCAGGCTACGATGCAGGACAACGGGGAGAACGATACGGACCGCGCATGGAGATCGACCTCAAGCTCCTGCAGTACGCCGTCACCTTGTCGCGGCACCGCCATTTCGGCCGGGCGGCGGCGGCGCTGGGCGTCAGCCAGCCCACGCTCAGCCGCAACATCGCCGCGCTCGAGAAGCAGCTCGGCATGCGCGTCTTCGAGCGCTCCCACCGCGACGTGGTGGCGACTCCTGCGGGAGACGATGTCCTCAACATGGCCGACGAGCTCGTCGCGCGCGCCGAGGCTATATCGCATCGTCTGGAGCTCGTGCGTGACGGCCGCGGGGGACGCCTGCGCGTCGTGGCCGGGACCTACGCCTTCGACATCGCCGTTCAGCCGGCGGCGATCGACCTGATCAATGCCAATCCTTCGATCCGCCTCGAACTCCTGGAGCGCGAGTGGGCGGCTGCTCTGGCGCTGATGATGACCGACCAGGTCGACTTCGCCGTTTTCGACGTGGAAGCCTTGCGCAGCATGCCGGCGCTGCGCGTCGAATCGCTTGGCGAGTTCCGGGGCCGCTACTTCTGCCGAAGCGGCCATCCTCTTCTGCGCAAGGCGACCTTCGACGTGGAGGACGTACGCCGCTATCCCTTCGTGATGCCGGGCATGCCGCGGCACCAGGCGGGCATGCTCGAGGGCCTCGATGCGGGGGCGACCCAGGATGCCAGCCGCGGCTTCATCCTGCCCTCGATCGCCGTCTCCTCCTTCCGCACCGTGCGAGAGATCGTGGCCGGCACCGACGCGATCAGCGTTGCCCATCCCAGCCAGATCAGCGACGGCCTTGCCACCAAACGTTTTGCCGTCCTGGACATGCCCACACGCCGCCGTGCACCCGTCGCCGAGTTCGGCGTCGCCTGGAAGCGGGAGCGCACCCTGCCGCCCGCGGCGCGCAGCCTGATCGCCATCATCCGCCGGCGCATGCGCGCCATCGGGCGCTGAGCCTGCAGAACCCGCTCACGACGCAGAGCGGATGGAATACGAGCCGCTCAGAGCGGCACTGCGAACGATGATGCTTGGTGTCCAACAATCGCCCGCGCGTCGATCTGAAGCGGACCGGGAAAAACTCTGTAGGAGCCCTGCCGGTACCTAAGGTTTTTGCCTCTAACGTTTCGGAGCCGGCCGCGCTGGCTCGCATCACCCCGCTGCTACACGCTCTCGATGACGCCGCCCGTCATGTCCGGATCGTCGGGCTTGTAGCCGGGCCGCGGCTTGGCGAAGTGATCACCGGTCTCGACGGCGTGAGCGATCGTATCGAGGTCGAAGACCTTCCAGTGCGTGCGATCGCGACGCGGGCTGCTGAGCTGCCAGGCGCGCAGCAATATCTTGCCGCGGCGATTGCGGCCGAGCACGTGCGGCTCCACGACATACTCGCCTTCGGCCAACGACAGTCTAAGGCGCGATCCGGTGCGGATCGCTTCCTTGATCGTGTAGAACTCCATTCTTCCCCTCTCGCTCGCCGTCTTATTTCTGCAACGACTGACGGGCATCGGTCAAAGCGAAGCTCTTGCAGTTTCGGCGCAGCAACAAAAAGGTGACGGCGCTGATAGCAGCCGTCCGCTCACAAGGAGTGAGACACCACCATCCCTAGTGAGCTTTTGCGTTCTCGGTACGCAAAAATTATCAAGTTATTGACAGCTTCTATCACATTGGTTATCGTCAGACTTCACATCCTGTTCTTCAAATTGTCGGCAACCCTGCGGCCGATTGGTTCTTCCCCATTCATCCTCAGGCGTTCGTCTCGACTGTCACCGAATCGTAACATATTCGTAATATGACAGAGATGTGCGGCTCCTAGGGGAAGTACGCTTCGAATTCTCGAAGGAGGGACCCTATGAATTTCGCAAGAATCGCCTTGGCGACGGCCGCGCTGGCCTTTTCGTCGCTGGCGGCCAACGCAGCCGACATTTCCGGCGCCGGCGCCACCTTTCCGTACCCGATCTATGCCAAGTGGGCCGACACCTACAAGAAAGAGACCGGCGTCGGGCTGAACTACCAGTCGATCGGCTCGGGCGGCGGCATCAAGCAGATCAAGGCCAAGACGGTGACCTTCGGCGCCACCGACGCGCCGCTGTCGGGCAAGGAGCTCGACGAGTCGGGCCTGGCCCAGTTCCCGATGGTGATGGGCGCCATCGTGCCGGTCGTGAACCTCGACGGCGTGAAGCCGGGCGAGCTGGTGCTCGATGGCCCGACCGTCGCCAAGATCTATCTCGGCGAAGTGAAGAGCTGGGATGATCCCGCGATCACCAAGCTCAACCCCAGCGCCAAGCTGCCCAAGCAGGCGATCGTGCCGGTGCGCCGCTCCGACGGCTCGGGCACGACTTACAACTTCACCTACTACCTCGCCGAGGCGCTGCCGGCGTGGAAGGACAAGGTCGGCGTCAGCACGGCGGTGCAGTGGCCCGTCGGCATCGGCGCCAAGGGCAACGAGGGCGTGGCCAACAACGTCGCCAACACCAAGGGCGCGATCGGTTATGTCGAGTACGCCTACGCCAAGCAGAACAAGCTCACCCACACCAACATGGTGAACAAGGCGGGCAAGACCGTCGCGCCCTCGTCGGCCAGCTTCCAGGCTGCGGCCGCCAACGCCGACTGGTCCTCGCAGCCGGGCTACGGCGTGATCCTCGCCAACCAGCCAGGTGACCAGAGCTGGCCGATGACTGCGGCCACCTGGATCCTGCTCTACAAGAAGCCGCAGGACGCGGCGGCCACCGGCGAGGCGCTGAAGTTCTTCGCCTGGTCCTACGCCAAGGGCGGCAAGATGGCCGAGGATCTCGACTATGTGCCGATGCCGGCCAAGGTGGTGACCGACATCCAGAAGATGTGGTCGACCGAGATCAAGGACGCGTCGGGCAAGCCTCTGTACTCGCCGACGAACTGATGACCGGAGGGCAGGTGTGACCAGCCGGCCGCACCTGCCCTTCATCGGCCTCACCTGAAAGTCGGGTGGGGGGAGAGGGCGATGGACTCCGGGGAGCAGAACGTGACGGACATGACACTGAGAAGCAGCAGCGTGAGCGCCGCGGAAGCGGCGTCGCGCAGCGCGGTGCTGAGGCGCCTGCGGCTGACGGACTTGGTCTTCCACGGGCTGACCCGCGGTGCCGCCCTGGCCGTGTTGGCATTGCTGAGCGGCGTCATCATCGCGCTCATCCTCGGCGCCGCTCCGGCGCTCGGCACTTTCGGCTTTTCTTTCCTGTTCGACGAATCCTGGAACCCGGTCACCGAGAAGTTCGGCGCCGTGGCACCGATCTACGGCACCCTGGTGACCTCGGCCATCGCCATGCTGATCGCGGTCCCGGTCGGCCTGATGATCGCCTTCTTCCTCACCGAGCTCTGCCCCAAGCCGCTGCGCCGGCCGATCGGCATCGCCATCGAGTTGCTGGCCGGCATCCCCAGCATCATCTACGGCATCTGGGGCCTCTTCATCTTCGCGCCGTTCCTGCAGAAGCACATCCAGCCCTTCCTGATCGACGCCTTCGAGCCCATCCCGGTGCTCAACGCGCTGTTCGCCGGTCCGCCCTACGGCATCGGCATGGGGACGGCAGGCCTCATCCTCGCGATCATGGTGCTGCCCTTCGTGACCTCGATCTCGCGCGACGTGTTCGACGCGGTGCCGCCGGTTCTGAAGGAGGCGGCCTACGGCGTGGGCTGCACGACCTGGGAGGTCTTCCGTTACGTCGTCCTGCCCTTCACGCGCGTCGGCGTGATCGGTGGCTTCATGCTGGGCCTGGGCCGCGCGCTCGGCGAGACCATGGCGGTCACCTTCGTGATCGGCAACGCCCACCACGTCTCGGCCTCGCTGTTCGCGCCGGGAACGACCATCTCGGCCTCGATCGCCAACGAGTTCACCGAGGCGGTGGGCGACCTCTACACCTCCTCGCTGGTGGCGCTGGGCCTGATCCTGTTCGTTATCACTTTCATCGTGCTGGCGATCGCGCGCTACATGCTGTTGCGCCTCCAGCAGCAGGGACGGTGACGCCATGGCCGACATGTCCCACGCCATGAAGAGCCCGCGCTATGCCGGCCGCCGCCGTCGCAACGCCATCGCCAAGTCGCTGGCTTGGATCGCCACGGCCTTCGGCCTGGGCTGGCTGGTGCTGATCCTGGGCATCCTTCTGATCGAAGGCATCGGCGGGCTGTCGCTATCGGTCTTCACCGAGAACACCCCGCCGCCCGGCTCGGCCGGTGGCCTGCTGAATGCCATCACCGGCAGCCTGATCATCACCATCCTGGCCGTCCTGATCGGCACCCCGATCGGCATCCTGGCGGGGACCTACCTTGCCGAATACGGCCGGCATTCGAAGCTCTCGAGCGTCGTGCGCTTCATCAACGACATCCTGTTGAGCGCGCCGTCGATCGTGGTCGGCCTGTTCATCTACGAGATCATGGTGGCGCCAATGGGTCACTTCTCGGGCTGGGCCGGCGCCGTCGCCCTCGCGGTGATCGTGATCCCGGTCGTCGTGCGCACCACCGAGGACATGCTGACCCTGGTGCCCGACACGCTGCGCGAGGCCGCCGCCTCGATCGGCCTGCCGCGGGCGCTGATGATCATGCGCATCGCCTATCGCGCGGCGCTGGCTGGCATCGTCACCGGCGTGCTGCTGGCGGTGGCGCGCATCTCCGGCGAGACCGCGCCGCTCCTGTTTACGGCGCTCAACAACCAGTTCTTCAGCGTCGACATGAATGCGCCGATGCCCAGCCTGCCGGTGGTCATCTTCCAGTTCGCGCTGTCGCCCTATGCCGAGTGGCAGAAGCTCGCCTGGTCGGGCGCGCTCCTCATCACCGTTGCCGTTCTGGCGCTCAGCATCATCGCCCGATCCCTTACAGCTTCGAGGAAGTCGTCATGACCATCACCAACGGCCACGGCCTCGCCACCGCCGTTCCCGTGGCGACCCACGCCAAGGTCGACACCGCGGGCCTGCCCGAGAAGGTGTCGATCAAGAACCTCGAGTTCTTCTACGGCGACAGCCGTGCCCTGAAGGGCATCACGCTGTCGCTCTATGCCAACAAGACCACCGCCTTCATCGGCCCGTCGGGCTGCGGCAAGTCCACCCTGCTGCGCATCCTGAACCGTATGTACGACCTCTATCCCGGCCAGCGCGCGACCGGCGAGGTGCTGTTCGACGGCGACAACCTCCTGCGCGCCGACCAGGACATCAACCTGCTGCGCGCCCGCATCGGCATGGTGTTTCAGAAGCCGACGCCGTTTCCGATGTCGATCTACGAGAACATCGCCTTCGGCATCCGGCTCTACGAGAGCCTGCCCAAGGCCGAGATCGACGCCCGCGTCGAATCGGCGCTGCGTCGCGCCGCGCTGTGGGACGAGGTCAAGGACAAGCTCAACGCCAACGGCCAGAGCCTGTCGGGCGGCCAGCAGCAGCGGCTGTGCATCGCCCGCACCGTGGCGGTGAAGCCGGAAGTCATCCTGTTCGACGAGCCGTGCTCGGCGCTCGATCCGATCTCGACCGCCAAGATCGAGGAGCTGATCGACGAGCTAAAGCAGGACTACACGATCGTCATCGTCACCCACAACATGCAGCAGGCCGCGCGCGTTTCGGACTTCACGGCCTTCATGTATCTCGGCGAGCTCATCGAGTTCGGCGCCACCGAGACGCTGTTCACCACCCCCAAGGACAGCCGAACCCAGGCGTACATCACCGGCCGCTTCGGCTGACAACGGAGAAGAAGATGGCGGAACATACCCTGAAGCGTTTCGACGAGGAGCTGGAACGGCTGAGCTCGACCATCAGCGAGATGGGCGGCCTGGCCGAGACGGCGCTCACCCAATGCCTGACGGCATTGCGCCAGGGTGATTCGGAAATCGCCGAGCAGGTGATCGCTGCGGACGCCCGCGTCGATGCTCTCGACAACGCCGTGCAGGAGCAGACGGTGAAGCTTCTGGCGCTGCGTCAGCCCATGGCGGTGGATCTGCGGGTCATCCTGTCGTCGATCAAGATCGCCGCCGCGCTCGAGCGCATCGCCGACTACGCCAAGAACACCGCCAAGCGCACCATCGTGCTGAACGGGGCGACGACAACACCGCCGGCGGCAGTAAACGGCATCGACCGCCTGGGCCGGCTGGTGCGTACGGCCTTGAAGGACGTGCTCGATGCCTTCGCCCATGGCGATGTCGCCAAGGCGCACGATGTCTGGCAGCGCGACGAGGAGATCGACCAGGTCTATACCGGCCTGTTCCGCGAGCTGCTCACCTACATGATGGAGGATCCGCGCACCATCACGGCCTGCACGCATCTTCTGTTCATGGCCAAGAACATCGAGCGCGCCGGCGATCACGTCACCAACATCGCCGAGCTGGTGAGCTTCCGCACCACCGGGCACGGCTTCGACGAGGCAAGGCCCAAGGGCAGCGCCTCGCTTTATGCGGCAGGGAACGCGTCATGAGCATGGCGGCCCAGATCCCCTCGCGGCGCGACGCAGCAGCGACCATGACCAAGCCGCGCGTGCTGATAGTCGAGGACGAGACCGCGCTGGTCGAGCTCCTGAAGTACAACCTCGAGCAGTCGGGCTTCCGCGTCTCGGTCGCCTATGACGGCGAGGAGGCGCTGGCCTCGGTGCAGGAGGACGTGCCCGACCTCGTTCTGCTCGACTGGATGCTGCCCCTGATGTCGGGCATCGAGGTCTGCCGCCAACTGCGCCGCCAGACCATCACCGCCAACCTGCCGATCATCATGCTGACGGCGCGCGGCGAGGAGGGCGAT
>JADHLS010000023.1 GCA_016780605.1 Reyranella sp. | reverse complement strand
TGCAGCGCAAGCGCGATCGGCTGGCCGATGCGCTGGCCGCTATCGGCTTCGACGTCCTCCCGGCTCACGGCACGTATTTCGTGACGACCGATTTTCGGCCGCTGGGCTTCAACGGCACCGACGAAGACTTCTGCCGCCACATTACAGTCGAGGCGGGCGTGACCGGCGTGCCGGTCAGCGCGTTCTACGACGCGCCCGAGCGCGCCCCGCGCCATTTCGCCCGGTTCTGCTTTTGCAAGCACGATGCAACACTCGACAGCGCGATCGAGCGATTGGGCAAGCACTTTAGGAAGTGATTTCAGTACTCTGGCCGAATTTCTTCAGTGCTGCCGGGGCGGTCTGGTATGCTAGAATTTGCATCGCAGACTACCCCTAAGTGCAGCTGTACTTACTGCATTTCGATTGCTAATATATTGTCTGCAGTAGACCCGAGCAAGCCCCTTGTCCGTAACAAACGCCTCCAGACCTGCTCGCATCGACGGTCGCCGCCTGCGCAGCGAGCGGACCAAGCAGTTGATCATCGAGGCCTATCTCGCCTTGCTGCGCGAGAACCCGGTGGCCCCGATGCCGACGGCCGCGCGCATCGCCGAGCGCGCCGGCTACTCGGTGCGGTCGATCTTCGAGCGCTTTCCCGACCTCAACAAGCTCAGGGCCGCGGCGGCCGACTACAGCCTCGCCCAGGCGGCGGCACTTGCGCCGCCGCGCAACGTCGACGGCGATCGCCAGACCAGGATCAGGTCCCAGGTCGAGACGCGCGCCGGCACCTGCGAACGCGGCGTGGCGTTGTGGCGCGTGCTGATCTTCAGCATCGACCAGGACGAGGAGCTAAAGCCGCGCGTGCGCATGGCCCGCGAACGGACCATCGAGCGCATGGAGGTCATGTACCGCCCCGAGCTCTCGACAGTCAGCGAGCGTGAGCGCAAGCACATGTTGATCGCGATGGAGGCGATCACCGACATTGAGAGCTGGGCGCGGATGCGCGAGCTCTACGGTCTGTCGTTCGAGGAAGCGTGTGGCGTGTGGATCCGCGCCATCGACCGCATGCTGCCGCCGACGCCCGGTGCCTGAGGCGGCGGTGAGCGGTCCTGGCTCTGCGGATCCCAAGGTGGAGCGGCTCGATGGCCGCCGTCAACGCAGCGAGCGCACCCGGCAAGTGATCATGGACTCATACATCGCGCTGCTGCGCGAGAGCCCGGAGATCCCCACCGCCGCGCAGATCGCCGGGCGCGCCGGCCTGTCCACGCGATCGATCTTCGAGAGGTTCGATGATCTCCAGTCGCTCAGTCTCGCCACCGTCGACCACGCCTTCACGCTGGGCGAGGCTGAAGCTGTCGTGCGTAACGTCGACGGCGATCGGGCGATCCGTCTCAGGTCGCATGTCGAGACGCGGGCGACTACCTGCGAGCGCTGGTTGCCGCTATGGCGCGTCGTTGTCGCCAACCAGGGCAAGCTTGGCGATTTGAAGGATCGCATCCGCTTCATCCGTCTTGCCGTGGTGAAGAGGCTGGAGCTGATGTACCGCCCGGAGCTCTCGACGCTCGGCGACAGCGAGCGGCGCGATCTGTTGATCGCCCTCGAAGCCCTCATCGACTTCGAGAGCTGGGGGCGCATGCGCGAGGACCACGGCCTGACGGTCGAGGAGGCGAGCGGGGTGTGGGTTCGCATGATCGACCGCATGCTCCCTCCGACGCCGCTGCGCCCGCATGGAGCCTAGGAGCGAGTCAGTGGCATTGCAGGGTTCCCGGCTCGATGGCCGCCGCCTGCGCAGCGAGCGGACCAAGCAGCTGATCATCGAGGCTTACCTCGCGCTGGCGCAGGAGAAGTCGCCCAAGGTGCCGACGGCCGCCGCGATCGCGCAGCGGGCGGGCTATTCGGTGCGCTCCGTCTTCGAGCGCTTTCCCGACATCCACGCATTGCAGGTGGCGGCGGTCGACTACGCCATGGTCCAGGTGGCCGCCGTGGCACCGACGCACGATGGCCGCGGCGAACGCCACGCCCGCATCCGGTCCCAGGTCGAATCGCGAGCCCACGGCTGCGAGCGCTGGCTGCCGCTATGGCGCTCGCTGATCACCAATCACGGCGATTCGCCGGATTTGCAGAAGCGCATCGTCCTCTCGCGGGAGCGGGTGATCGGCCGGCTGGCGTTGATGTACGCACCGGAACTTTCCACTTTGGATGACAGGGAGAGGCGCCAGCTGTTGATCGTTCTCGAGGCGCTGACCGATGTCGAAAGCTGGGCCCGGATGCGGGAATTCTTCGGCCTGTCATTCGATGACGCTTGCACCACGTGGCGGCAGGCCATCGACCGCCTGCTGCCGCGGACGCCGGCGGCTCAATAAACATTAAGGCTGGCATCATTATGCAATTACCGATACAATTTGCATATCGTAGTCAGTTTTTGCAGTGTACGTGCCTTCCCGATATCTGAACCTCAGGTACCGCACCCTGCCTTGTGTCGCCTCGGGTGAGTGGGGCAGGTGGTGCGATGATGCCATGTGTCTGATCTGAGCTTCCTTGTCCGCAGAATCCGCTCCTAAGTCCGCCCGGGTCGACGGCCGCCGCCTGCGTAGTGCGCGCACCAAGCAGTTGATCATTGAGGCCTACCTGACGTTGCTGCGTGAGAGTCCGCAGATTCCGACGGCGGCGACGATTGCCGAACGGGCAGGGTACTCCGTCCGCTCGGTGTTCGAGCGTTTCGCGGATTTGCACGCACTGCGCGTGGCCGCAACCGACTATGCGTTCACCCAGGGGACCGCCCAGGCCGTGGCGCGCGATTTCTCCGGAGATCGCCAGACGCGGCTGAAATCCCATGTCGAGACGCGCAGCTGGATCTGCGAGCAATGGATGCCGCTATGGCGGGCGCTCAACGCCAATCAGGGCGACTCGGCCGAGCTCAAATCGCGTATCATTCTCGTCCGTCAGGCGATCCTGAAGCGCATCGAGTTGATGTACGAGCCCGAGCTCGCGACACTCGACGAGATGGCGAAGCGTCAGACCCTGATCGCCATCGAGAGCCTGATCGATTTCGAAAGCTGGGCGCGCATGCGGGAATTCAGCAACCTCTCGGTCGAGGAGGCCCGCGAGGTCTGGATCGTCAGCATTGACCGCCTGCTGCCGCCGACGCCTGTTTCTTGACGCTTCTCACCGGCAAGCGTAGGAAAGCGCCGCTTCGCGGGAGCGACCACGGTGGCGGCCGTAGCTCAGGTGGTTAGAGCGCCAGATTGTGATTCTGGATGTCGCCGGTTCAAGTCCGGTCGGCCGCCCCAATCGCTCACGTGCCTCGGTCCCTAGAGCCCCCCGTGCGCGATCTCGAGCCCCGCGACGATCTTGTCCTGCTGAGCTGTGCGGAGATGGGGCGGGCGGATGCTGCCACCATCGCCGGCGGCGTTCCCGGCATCGATCTCATGGAAGCCGCCGGCCGCGCTGTGGCCGATGCCGTGGTGGCGCACCATGCGCGCCAGCCCGTCGTCGTGCTGTGCGGTCCGGGCAACAACGGAGGCGACGGCTTCGTGGTGGCGCGCCGCCTGCAGGCGGCGGCATGGCCGGTGCGGCTCGGCCTGCTGGGCGAGCGCGCGGCGCTGAAAGGCGACGCCGCACAGGCGAGCAGCCGCTGGACGGGGGAGGTGGCCCCGTTGTCGCTCGACCTGCTCGCCGGCCGGCCGCTGGTCGTCGATGCCTTGTTCGGCGCAGGCCTCGCGCGTCCGATCGAAGGCATCGCTGGCGAGCTTATCGATCGCATCAACAGCGAGCGGCTGGCGACGGTGGCCGTCGATGTGCCGAGCGGCCTGCACGGTGACAGCGGCGAGATCATGGGCCGCGCGCCGATCGCGGCGCAGACCGTGACCTTCTTCCGCGCCAAGCCTGGCCACTATTCCCTCGAAGGCCTGAAGCGCTGCGGTATCCTCGAGGTCGCCGACATCGGCATACGCCCCGACGTGCTGCGCGAGATCGCGCCGCGTCTTTGGCTGAACGCGCCATCCCTGTGGCGGCGCCAGATCCGGCGCGACGACCGCGGCGATCACAAATATGCGCGCGGCCATGCGACGATCCTGGCCGGCCCGATCGCGACCGGCGCCGCGCGTTTGGCTGCGCTTGCCGCGCGCCGCGCCGGCGCCGGGCTGGTGACCATCGCCACGCCCAAAGCGGCGATGGCCGTCTATCAAGGCGCCGAGCCGGGCAACCTGATCGTCGAGTGCGACGACGGCGCTGCCTTTGCGCGTCTTCTCGAAGACGAGCGGCGTAATGCGATGTTGGTCGGTCCGGGGTCGGGAATCAGCGAGCGGACGCGCGCCGGTGCGCTGGCGGCACTGGCGACGCGCCGTCCGGTCGTCCTCGATGCCGATGCGACGACGGTCTTCAGCAAGGCGCCCGACGAGCTGTTCGCGGCCATCCAGGGCCCGGTCCTGCTCACGCCGCATGAAGGGGAATTCCGCCGGCTCTTTCCCGATCTCGCGGCCATCGCCGGCAAGGTCGAGCGCACGCGCCGGGCGGCGCAGCGCAGCGGCGCCACGGTGCTGCTGAAGGGCCCTGACACGGTGATCGCCGCGCCGGACGGCCGGACGGTGGTCAACGTCCACGCCAGCGCCGGCCTGGCAACGGCGGGCTCTGGTGACGTCCTGGCCGGCATCACGAGCGGCCTGATGGCGCAGGGCCTGACGCCTCTGGCCGCCGGCGGCGCCGCCGCCTGGCTCCACGGCGACTGCGCCCTGCGCTTCGGCCGGCCTGGCATGATCGCCGAGGATCTTGTGGGGCTTCTCCCGGACGCGATGGCGGCGGCACTCGCCTCATCGTCACAGGCCTCATCAAACTCCTCTCCCCCGCTAGGGGGAGAGGCTGGGTGAGGGGGCCACGCACGTCCATTCCCCCTCTTCTAACCTCTCCCCCTAGCGGGGGAGAGGAACACGAAGGTGGGGCGGAAAAAGATGAATTGCGCACAAGATCATTCGCCTCAATTGACCGCTCCGCAGGCGCGGGCTAAGAGGCCCGCGATTCGGCCCTGCGGCATGGCCCGAAGGCCCTCGCTCGTGCTGGGTGGGAGTCGGGCGGGCGTGGTGGAATTGGTAGACACGCGAGATTTAGGTTCTCGTGCCGCAAGGCGTGGGGGTTCAAGTCCCTCCGCCCGCACCAGACGGAAATGGAAGTGAAGCGATGCAAGTGACGGAACTGTCGGCCGAAGGGCTGAAGCGGCAATTCAAGATCGTGGTGCCGGCCACCGACCTGTCGGCCAAGGTCGACGAGCGGCTGGCAGAGCTCGCCAAGACCGCCTCGATGCCCGGGTTTCGCCCGGGCAAGGTGCCGGTGACGCTGCTGAAGAAGCAGTACGGCCAGGCGCTGTTCGGCGAGGCGCTGGAGCAGGCGGTCAATTCCAGCACCGCCAAGGCGATCGAGGATCGCGGGCTGAAGCCCGCGCTGCAGCCGCGCGTCGACCTCAAGACCCTCGAGGAGGGCAAGGATGTCGAGTTCGAGGTGGCGATCGAGGTGATGCCCGACATCGGCAAGCTCGACTTCTCCGACGTCGAGCTCGAGCGCCTGAAGGCTGTCGTGCCCGAGAAGGACGTCGATGAGGCGATCGATCGCATCGCCAAGGCCAACCGCGAGCAGAAGCCGGTCGATCCGCCGCGTCCGGCGCAGAAGGGCGACGCCATCAAGATCGACTTCGTGGGCTCGGTCGACGGCACGGAGTTCCCCGGCGGCGCCGCGCAGGACTATGTGCTCGAGCTGGGCTCGGGGTCGTTCATTCCCGGGTTCGAGGATCAGCTGGTCGGCGCCGAGGTCGGCAAGACTGTCGACGTGAAGGTGACGTTCCCGGCCGACTACGGCAACGCCGAGCTCGCCGGCAAGGAGGCTGTATTCAAGTGCACGGTCAAGGAGATCCGCGAGTTCGTCGACAAGGCGGCTGACGATGAGCTGGCGAAGAAGAACAACTTCGAGAACCTCGAGGCCATGCGCAAGGCCGTCGCCGACCGCATCGGGCAGGACTATGCGCAGGTCTCGCGCACCATGATCAAGCGCCAGCTGCTCGACAAGCTTGCCGAGGCGCACAAGTTCGAGGTGCCCGAGGGTCTGGTCGAAGGCGAGTTCAATGCCATCTGGCAGCGCATCGAGGAGGCCAAGAAGGCCGGCCAGAAGCTTGAGGACGACGAGGAGAAGATGCGCAAGGAGTACCGCGACATCGCTGAGCGCCGGGTTCGTCTCGGCCTCCTGCTGGCCGATGTCGGGCGCTCCAACTCGATCGATGTGACCCCGGAAGAGCTCAACCAGGCGGTGATGCGCGAGGCCATGCGCTATCCCGGCCAGGAGCGCCAGGTGCTGGAGTTCTACGGCAAGAACGCCGAGCTGAAGGAGCGCCTGCGCGCACCGATCTTCGAGGAGAAGACCGTCGACTTCATCCTCGAGCTCGCCAAGGTGAGCGAGAAGTCGGTTACGCCCGAGGAACTGCTGAAGGCGGCCCGCGAAGCGGAAGAGGCCGAGGAGTCGGAGGAAAAGGCGGAGACCGCGGCGAACTAATCCAATTCAGATCATTAAGCCGCCGATGGTCTTGAACCGGACCAGCGGCGCTGCCACGTTTGCAGAACAGTCACCCAAGGGGGCCACGATGGCTCGCGACCGCGATCCGCTTGAAATCTACAACAACTACTATGTGCCGATGGTGGTCGAGCAATCGGCCCGCGGCGAGCGCGGCTACGACATTTGGTCGAGGCTGCTGAAAGACCGCATCGTCTTCCTGAATGGGCCGATCGAGGACAATGTGGCCGGCCTGATCTGTGCCCAGCTCCTCTTTCTCGAGTCGGAGAATCCGACCAAGGACATCTCCTTCTACATAAACTCGCCGGGCGGCGTGGTGACGTCCGGGTTGGCCGTCTACGACACCATGCAGTACATCCGTCCGCATATTTCCACGCTGGTCTTCGGACAGGCGGCTTCGGCCGGCTCGCTGCTGCTGATGGCGGGACAGAAAGGCAAGCGTTTCGCGTTGCCCAACTCGCGCATCATGGTCCACCAGCCCTCGGGCGGGGCCCAGGGCCAGGCGGCCGACATCGAGATCCACGCCAAGGAGATTCTTGCCACCCGGGCACGACTCAACCAGATGTACGTTACCCACACGGGCCGGACGATCGAGGAGATCGAACGGGCGATGGAACGCGACAAGTTCTTCTCGCCTCAGGAGGCCAAGGAGTTCGGCCTGATCGACGAGGTGCTCGAGAAGCGACCGACTCCGACCGTCCAAGCGGCTGCCTCCTAAGAGGCAGTTGCGACCAATTGTTTACCCTTTGCCCCACGGCACACCATATTTTGAGGTTGTGGCGATCCGGGGGGCGCGTTTAACATGGTCTTGCGTGCGGGCCCGCTAGGTCAGCGGGCCCCCCAAGCGGAGGTGCGTTCAGAAATGCCAGCCGCCAAGTCCGGGGGCGATTCCCGCAACACCCTGTACTGTAGCTTCTGCGGTAAGAGCCAGCATGAGGTACGGAAGCTCATTGCCGGCCCGACGGTGTTCATCTGCGATGAGTGCGTTGAACTCTGCATGGACATCATCCGCGAGGAGAGCAAGACCACCCTGGTGAAGTCCAAGGACGGGGTACCCTCTCCCAAGGAAATCCGTCAGATCCTCGACGACTACGTGATTGGCCAGGATCAGGCCAAGCGCATCCTCGCCGTCGCCGTCCACAATCACTACAAGCGGCTGAGCCACGGCGGCAAAGCCAACGACGTCGAGATCGCGAAGTCGAACATCCTGCTGATCGGGCCGACCGGCTGCGGCAAGACACTGCTCGCCCAGACGTTGGCGCGCATGCTCGACGTGCCGTTCACCATGGCGGACGCCACGACGTTGACCGAAGCGGGCTACGTCGGCGAGGACGTCGAGAACATCATCCTGAAGCTGCTGCAGTCGGCCGACTACAACGTCGAGCGTGCCCAGCGCGGCATCGTCTATATCGACGAGGTCGACAAGATCAGCCGCAAATCCGACAACCCGTCGATCACCAGGGACGTGTCGGGTGAGGGCGTGCAGCAGGCGCTGCTCAAGATCATGGAAGGCACCGTAGCTTCCGTGCCGCCGCAGGGCGGGCGCAAGCATCCGCAGCAGGAATTCCTGCAGGTCGACACGACCAACATCCTGTTCATCTGCGGCGGTGCCTTTTCGGGCCTCGACAAGATCATCTCGATGCGCCGCCAGGGCACCTCGATCGGCTTCGGCGCGGAAGTGCGCGGGCCGGAGGATCGCCGCACCGGCGAGGTGCTGCGCGACCTCGAGCCCGAGGATCTGCTGAAGTACGGCCTGATCCCCGAGTTCGTCGGCCGCCTGCCCGTGGTCGCTACGCTCGAGGACCTCGACGAGAGCGCCCTGATCGAAATCCTGACGCGCCCCAAGAACGCGCTGCTGAAACAGTATCAGCGGCTGTTCGACATGGAGAGCGTCAAGCTCAAGTTCTCGGAGGATGCACTGCGCGCCGTCGCCCAGAAGGCGATCCTGCGCAAGACCGGCGCGCGCGGCCTGCGCTCCATCATGGAGACCGTGCTGCTCGATACCATGTACGACCTGCCGTCCCTGGAAGGCGTCGAAGAGGTCGTGATCAACCGCGAAGTCATCGAAGGCCGTGCTCAGCCGCTGTATGTGCACGGTGAGCGCAAGGAAGGCATTGCTGCCGCGCCGGCCTAACTCTTGCTACGCCGGCGGCAGAGCCTGCCGGTGTCCCGCCGTGGCCTTGAACAACCCTCTGTTCGGGCCAATCTCTGATAACGAGTACGCGTGCCGGCAGGCCGATGATTGCCCATTGCGGGGATCGCGGTCGGGGTGCGGGTAGCTCTAACAGCGTATTAGCGAGGCAACATGAACGCCCCCACTGTAGGCACCACCTATCCCGTCCTTCCTTTGCGCGACATTGTCGTGTTCCCCGGCATGATCGTGCCGCTGTTCGTCGGTCGCGAGAAGAGCGTCAAGGCCCTCGAAGAGGTCATGAAGGACGACAAGCAGATCCTGCTGATTGCCCAGAAGAATGCCAGCCAGGACGATCCCGGCCCCGAGGACATCTACACCATTGGCACGCTTGGCACCGTGCTGCAGCTGCTGAAGCTGCCTGACGACACCGTGAAGGTGCTGGTCGAGGGCGGCAAGCGCGTGAAGATCGTCGGCTACACCGGCAAGGCCGAGTTCTTCGAGGCCAACGTCGTGGAGATGGAAGAGGCGCCGACCGATGCGGCCGAGCTGCAGGCAGCGGCGCGCACCGTGGTCTCGGAGTTCGAGAACTACGTGAAGCTCAACAAGAAGGTGCCGCCCGAGGTCGTGGTCTCGATCAACAAGATCGAGGAGCCTGCGAAGCTCGCCGACACGATCTCCGCCCATCTCGCGCTGAAGGTCGCCGAGAAGCAGCAGCTGCTCGAGCTCGACTCGGTCAGCAAGCGGCTCGAGCGCATCCTCGGCCTGATGGAAGGCGAGATCGGCGTGTTGCAGGTCGAGAAGAAGATCCGCAACCGCGTGAAGCGTCAGATGGAGAAGACGCAGCGCGAGTACTATCTCAACGAGCAGATGAAGGCGATCCAGAAGGAGCTTGGCGAGACCGAGGACGGTCGCGACGAGATCTCCGAGATGGAGAAGCGCATCAAGAAGACGCGTCTCAGCAAGGAGGCGCGCGAGAAGGCCAATGCCGAGCTGAAGAAGCTCCGCACCATGAGCCCGATGTCGGCCGAGGCGACGGTGGTTCGCAACTACCTCGAATGGCTGCTGTCGATCCCATGGCGCAAGCCGACCAAGATCATCAAGGACCTGAAGTACGCCGAAGATGTGCTCAACGCAGATCACCACGGCCTGGAGAAGGTGAAGGAGCGCATTCTCGAGTACCTCGCGGTCCAGCAGCGCGTCGACAAGATGAAGGGCCCGATCCTCTGCCTGGTCGGCCCTCCGGGCGTCGGCAAGACCTCGCTCGGCAAGTCGATCGCCAAGGCCACGGGGCGCAACTTCGTGCGTATGTCGCTGGGCGGCGTACGCGATGAGGCCGAGATCCGCGGCCACCGCCGGACCTACATCGGCTCGCTGCCGGGCAAGGTCCTGCAGAGCATGAAGAAGGCGAAGTCGTCGAACCCGCTGTTCCTGCTCGACGAGATCGACAAGCTCGGCGCGGACTTCCGCGGCGATCCGTCGTCGGCGTTGCTCGAGGTGCTCGACCCCGAGCAGAACGCGACGTTCAACGACCATTACCTCGAGGTCGACTACGACCTGTCGAACGTGATGTTCATCACCACGGCGAACTCGCTACGCATGGCGCAGCCGCTGATGGATCGCATGGAGATCATCCGGCTGGCGGGCTACACCGAGGACGAGAAGGTGGCGATCGCCCGCAAGCACCTGATCCCCAAGCAGGTCGAAGCCAACGGCCTCAAGGACGACGAGCTCGACATCGGCGACGATGCCGTGCGCGACCTGGTCCGCTACTACACGCGCGAGGCTGGTGTCCGTAACCTCGAGCGCGAGATCGCCAACCTGGCGCGCAAGGCCACCAAGGAAATCCTCATGAAGGGGACGGCCAAGGTGAAGGTGCGAGCCAAGAACCTCGACAAGTACGCCGGCGTCCGCCGCTTCCGCTTCGGCGAGGCCGAGCTCGAGGATCTGGTGGGCATCACGACGGGTCTGGCGTGGACCGAGGTCGGTGGCGAGCTGCTGCAGGTCGAAGCCGTGCTGGTGCCCGGCCGCGGTCGCGTCACCGTCACCGGCAAGCTCGGCGACGTCATGCAGGAATCGGTGCAGGCATCCAACGCCTACGTCCGCTCGCGAGCCAACTCCTTCGGCATCAAGCCGGTGATGTTCGAGAAGCGCGACATCCACGTGCACGTGCCCGAGGGTGCCACCCCCAAGGACGGCCCGTCGGCGGGTGTGGCGATGATCACCTCGATCGTCTCGGCGCTGACCGGCGTCGCGGTGCGCAAGGAAGTCGCCATGACCGGCGAGATCAGTCTGCGCGGCCGCGTGCTGCCGATCGGCGGCCTGAAGGAGAAGCTGCTGGCCGCGCTGCGCGGCGGGCTTAAGACCGTGCTCATTCCCAAGGAGAACGAGCGCGATCTGCCGGAGATTCCGGACAACGTGAAGAAGGGCCTGGAGATCGTGCCGGTCTCCACGGTCGACGAGGTGCTGGCCCGCGCGCTGGTGAAGCCGTTGGTCGCCATCGAGTGGCCGAACGACCTCGAAGTGGCGGCGTCCAAGCCGGCCGAGGGTGCCGAAGTCCGCGCCCACTGACGGTCAATGCCCTAGAAGTTGAACGCGAAGCCCCGGAGCAATCCGGGGCTTCGTCGTTTCCGGCCCTACCTATGCGGTTATGGGGTCGCGATTACCACAAAATATGGTATTCAACGTTGACGGCCTTTTCGGCTCGCCCTTACACTCAGCGCCAAGCCGGTAAATGAATTTGGGGTTGGCCAGTGAACAAGCATGATCTGATCGCCGCCGTCGCCGCTTCGACCAACCTGTCCAAGACCGATGCCGCGGGGGCGATCGATGCCATGCTGACGGTGATCACCAAATCCTTGAAGAAGAAGGAAAAGGTCCTGCTGGTCGGCTTCGGCACCTTCCAGGTCTCCAAGCGCAAGGCCGCCGAGGGCCGCAATCCCCAGACCGGCGAGAAGATCAAGATTCCCGCCGCCAACGTCCCACGCTTCAAGGCCAGCAAGCAGCTCAAGGACGCGATCAACTGATCTCGCCGGAGCGCGGACCTCCAGATCCGCTCATAGAAGATGGCTAGTGGTGGGCGATGACGGGATCGAACCGCCGACCTGTCCCGTGTAAAGGGAATGCTCTACCGCTGAGCTAATCGCCCGGCGGCGCTTCTAGCATATTCTGTCGTCCTGAGCGCAGCGAAGGACCTCATCGCCGCTCGCAATCGGCATGAGATCCTTCGCTGCGCTCAGGATGACATGATGGGTTCGCATGTCGCCCTCCGAAGCCTTGGCGAAGGAGGGCGCAACAATATCGGCGCAGACCGCACGATATGGACGCCGGTCCGCGAAGTTGGCCCTAGCTGTTGAGCGAAACTGCGCATTTTGCGCCGCCTGGTACGCAATAATTCGGACCGACATTCGTCCTTGCCATTTCTGATTACATAAGTTATAGTATTTACACTACTTCAGTCATGTTCCGTGCCTTAGTGGGCCTGTCCGCGACGCGGCGACAGCACGCAACTGCAGGCCTGATCGGCGGTTCCTTCAACGTGCGGAAAGCGTCGATATTTCCGGCACTTACGCACGCCTTCGCGGGTGCGGTATGCTTGACACTATATAGGGGGTCCTATATTTCTCGCGCGCCGTTGGGGACTTACGCGGGCGTAGTTCAGTTGGTTAGAACGCCGGCCTGTCACGCCGGAGGTCGCGGGTTCGAGTCCCGTCGCTCGCGCCAGCCCCAACGCTGGCAGCCCAGCCATACTCTGCAGGTGGGGGCGCCACACGGAGTGAAGGGGTGGCGGATGGAAGATCTTCTCAGGGAATACCTGCCAATCCTGATCTTCCTTGGCCTCGCCTTGGCCATCTGCTGTGCCGCCGTCGGCGGCTCCTACCTGATCGCCCGCCAGAACCCGAATTCCGAGAAGCTCTCGCCCTTCGAGTGCGGCTTTGCGCCGTTCGACGATGCGCGCGGCCAGTTCGACGTCCGCTTCTACCTGGTTGCCATCCTTTTCATCATTTTCGACCTCGAGGTCGCGTTCCTCTTTCCGTGGGCTGTGGCGTTAGGTGACATAGGCCTGTTCGGCTTCTGGTCGATGATGCTCTTCTTGGCCGTGCTCACGGTCGGATTCATCTACGAGTGGCGCAAGGGAGCGCTGGAATGGGAGTGACGACACCTCCGGCCAAGATCAATCCCGCCGCCGATGCGGCGTTGTCGCGCGCGCTGAACGACGAGCTCGCCGACAAGGGCTTCGTCGTGGCTCAGCTCGACAAGCTGATCACCTGGGCCCGCACCGGCTCGATGTGGGGCCTCACCTTTGGTCTCGCCTGCTGCGGCGTCGAGATGATCCATTGCTGGATGAGCCGCTACGACCTCGACCGCTTCGGCTTCGCGCCGATGCCGAGCCCGCGCTCGGCCGACGTCATGATCGTGGCAGGCACGCTCACCAACAAGATGGCGCCGGCGCTGCGCAAGGTCTACGACCAGATGGCCGAGCCGCGCTACGTGATCTCGATGGGCTCCTGCGCCAACGGCGGCGGCTACTATCACTACAGCTATTCCGTCGTGCGCGGTTGCGATCGCATCATCCCGGTCGACGTCTATGTGCCGGGCTGCCCGCCCACGGCCGAGGCGCTGCTCTACGGCGTGTTGCAGCTCCAGAAGAAGGTCCGCCGGACGGGCACGATTGTTCGGTGAGTAGGGTAGGTTGATGGCCGAACAGCTCCAGGATCTCGGCGACTACATCGCAAAGGGCAACCAGCAGGCCGTCACCGCGACCTCGGTGCGCCTCGGTGAGCTGATGATCGCCGCCAAGCCCGAGGGCCTGGTGGCGTTGCTCACTTTCCTGCGCGACGATCCGCGTTGCCTGTTCAAGCAGCTGGTCGATGTCTGCGGCGTCGACTGGCCCGAGCGCGAGAAGCGCTTCGACGTCGTCTACAATCTGCTCAGCGTCAAGAACAACCAGCGCGTCCGCGTGAAGGTCGCGACCGACGAGAGCACGCCGGTACCGTCGGCGGCGTCGGTGTTCAGCTCGGCCGGCTGGTTCGAGCGCGAGACCTACGACCTCTACGGCGTGTGGTTCTCCGACCATCCCGACCTCAGGCGCATCCTCACCGACTACGGCTTCGAGGGCCATCCGCTGCGCAAGGACTTCCCGCTGACCGGCTTCGTCGAGCTGCGCTGGGACGACCTGCAGAAGCGCGTGGTCTACGAGCCGGTGAAGCTGCAGCAGGAGTTCCGCCGCTTCGACTTCCTGAGCCCCTGGGAAGGCGCCCATCAGGTGCTGCCCGGGGACGAGAAAGCCGCCGAGAAAGCCGACGAAAAGGCAAAGAGCTAGCGTCATGTCCGACGTCGAGATCAAAACGCTGACGATGAATTTCGGGCCGCAGCATCCGGCGGCCCACGGCGTGCTGCGGCTGGTCGTCGAGATGGACGGCGAGATCGTCGAGCGCTGCGATCCGCATATCGGCCTGCTGCATCGCGGCACCGAGAAGCTGATCGAGTACAAGAGCTATCTGCAGGCCGTGCCGTACTTCGATCGGCTCGATTACGTCTCGCCGATGAATCAGGAGCACGCCTACGCGCTCGCCGTCGAGAAGCTATTGGGCATCACTGTGCCCGAGCGCGGTCAGTACATCCGAGTGCTGTTCTCCGAGGTCACCCGCATCCTCAACCATCTGCTGAACGTCACCACGTTCGCGATGGATACCGGCGCGCTGACGCCGCCACTGTGGGGCTTCGAGCAGCGCGAGCTCCTGATGGAGTACTACGAGGGCGTCAGCGGCTCGCGCATGCACGCGGCCTATTTCCGGCCGGGCGGTGTTCACCAGGACCTGCCCGACGGCATGCTCGATTCCATGGAGGCGTGGATCAAGCAGTTCTATCCGTTCCTCAAGGACATCGAGAAGCTGCTGAACGACAACCGCATCTTCCGGCAGCGCACGGTCGATATCGGCGTCGTCAATCCGCAGCAGGCGCTCGACTGGGGCTTCTCGGGCCCGATGATCCGAGCCTCCGGCCTGCCGTGGGACCTGCGCAAGTCGCAGCCCTACGACGTCTACGAGCGCATGGATTTCGACATTCCGGTCGGCAAGACCGGCGACTGCTTTGCCCGCTACCTCGTGCGCATCGAGGAGATGTACCAGAGCGCGCGCATCATGGAGCAGTGCATCGGCGCCCTGCGCACGGTGACCGGTCCGGTGCGCGTCGACGATCGCAAGATCTCGCCGCCGCGGCGTGGCGAGATGAAGGGCTCGATGGAAGCCCTGATCCACCATTTCAAGCTCTACACCGAGGGCTACAAGGTGCCGGCCGGCGAGACCTACACCGCGGTCGAGGCACCCAAGGGCGAGTTCGGCGTCTATCTCGTCTCCGACGGCACCAACAAGCCCTACCGCTGCAAGATCCGCGCCCCCGGTTTCCCGCACCTCGCGGCGCTCGACATGATGACCAAGGGCCACCAGCTCGCCGACATGTCGGCTAACATCGGCTCGCTCGACATCGTGTTCGGCGAGATCGACCGCTAGGAGGCGATGGCAATGTCGATGATCACCGCCGATCCCAAGGACGTCCCGCACGTCGAGAGCTTCGCCTTCACGCCGGAGAATCTGGCCAAGGCCAAGGAACTGATGGCCAACTATCCGCCGGGCCGGCAGGCCAGCGCCGTGATCGGCGTGCTCGATCTTGCCCAGCGCCAGCAGGGCTGGCTGCCGCGCGTGGCGATGAACGAGGTCGCCAGACTCCTCGATATGGCGCCGATCCGCGTCTACGAGATCGCGACCTTCTACACGATGTTCCAGCTCAAGCCGAAGGGTAAGTACCTGCTGCAGGTCTGCACCACGACGCCGTGCTGGCTGCGCGGCTCGGACGCCATCATGAAGGCCTGCGAACATGCCGCCGACGGCGAGACCTTCTCGGTGCAGGAGGTCGAATGCCTGGGTGCCTGCGTGAACGCGCCGGTCGTGCAGATCAACGACGATTTCTACGAAGATCTCGACGAGGCCTCGCTGAAGAAGGTGCTCGACGCTTTCAAGCGCGGCGAGACGCCCAAGCCCGGCCCGCAGGTCGACCGTCAGACCTCGGCGCCCGAGGGCGGCCCGACGACCCTGACGACCGCCACCTTGAGGAGCGAGTAGGCGATGCTTGCCGACAGGGACCGCATCTTCACCAACCTCTACGGTTTCCACGACTGGCGCCTGCCAGGCGCCCGTGCGCGCGGGGCCTGGGACAACACCAAGGCGATCCTCGACAAGGGACCTGAGGCCATCATCGACGAGATGAAGAAGTCGGGCCTGCGCGGCCGCGGCGGCGCGGGCTTCCCGACCGGCCTGAAGTGGTCCTTCATGCCCAAGGAGGTGAAGGACCGGCCGCACTACCTGATCGTCAACGCCGACGAGTCCGAGCCCGGCACATGCAAGGATCGCGACATCATGCGCCACGACCCGCATCTGCTGGTCGAAGGCTGCCTGGTCGCGGGCTTCGCCATGCGCGCCAACGCCGGTTACATCTATGTGCGCGGCGAGTTCTACAACGAAGCGCAGCATCTGATGGCCGCCATCAAGGAGGCCTATGAGGCGGGCTTGCTCGGCAAGAACGCCTGCGGCTCGGGCTGGGACTTCGATCTCTACGTCCATCGCGGCGCAGGCGCCTATATCTGCGGCGAAGAGACTGCGCTGCTGGAGAGCCTCGAGGGCAAGAAGGGCATGCCGCGGCTGAAGCCGCCGTTCCCGGCCGGCGCCGGCCTCTATGGCTGTCCGTCGACGGTGAACAACGTCGAATCGATCGCCGTTGCGCCAACCATCCTGCGCCGCGGCGCCCCGTGGTTCGCCGGCATTGGCCGGCCCAACAACACCGGCACCAAACTCTTCTGCATCTCCGGGCACGTGAACAAGCCGTGCAATGTCGAGGAGGAGATGGGCATCCCGCTGCGCGAGCTGATCGATCGCCACTGCGGCGGCGTCCGCGGCGGCTGGGACAATCTCCTCGCGGTGATCCCGGGCGGCGCCTCGGTGCCGCTGCTGCCCAAGTCGATCTGCGACACCGTCCTGATGGATTTCGATTCGTTGCGCGACCAGAAGTCGGGGCTCGGCACGGCGGCGGTCATTGTCATGGACAAGTCCACCGACGTCGTGAAGGCGATCGCGCGGCTCAGCCAGTTCTACAAGCACGAGAGCTGCGGTCAGTGCACGCCCTGCCGCGAGGGCACCGGCTGGATGTGGCGTGTGATGGAGCGCATGGTCGTTGGCAACGCGCGCATCGACGAGATCGACGCGCTCGAGGACGTCACCAAACAGGTCGAGGGCCACACGATCTGCGCGCTGGGCGATGCCGCGGCCTGGCCGATCCAGGGGCTGATCCGTCATTTCCGGCCCGAGATGGAGCGCCGCATCCGCGCGCGCACCGAAAAGCTGGCGGCCGAGTAGGGCAGGGAGCAGGTAATGCCCAAGATCAAGATCGACGGCGTCGAGATGGAGGTGCCGGCCGGCATCACCATCCTGCAGGCCTGTGAGCTGGCGGGGCTCGAGATCCCGCGCT
>JADHLS010000022.1 GCA_016780605.1 Reyranella sp. | reverse complement strand
GGAAGCGGGCCTGGGTCAGCATGAGCTCCGTGCGCTTGCCGACCGGCCTGAATTGAATCGTCACCGTCGTCTCGTGCTCGCGCGGTGTGTCGAGCGAGCCGGTCTCGTGCCAGGCCCAGGTAAAGGAGAGCAGCCGCGGCGGATCGATGGCGAGATACTTGCCCGAGATCGCGCGCGTGGTGCCGAGCCCTTCGGCCGTCACTTCCCACACGCCGCCGACGCGCAGCTCGAAGCGGCAATGCGTGTTCGTCATGCCGTGCGGGCCGAACCACTCCATGAACGCAGCCGGATCGGTCCAGGCAGCGAACAGCCGCTCGGGCGTCGCCTCGAAGGTGCGGACCATGACAAGGGTGCGCTCGTCAGGAGCGGCGCTTGCGACCATCGCTCTTTCCTTTCTTGGTCCCTTTTGGCTCATCGGGTGCCGTGCGCTTGAGGTAGGCCTCCAGCCTGTCGAACTGCTGCTCCCAGAACCGCCGGTATTCCTCGATCCAGTCCGCCGCGGCACGCAAGCCCTCAGCGCGCAATTCGCAGCGCCGCCACTGCGCCTCGGTGTGGCGCTCGATCAGGCCGGCGTCGGTCAGCACTCGGAGATGGCGCGACACTGCGGGCAGCGACATGTCAAACGGCTCGGCAATCTCGCCCACCGTCGCCGCGCCGGTGGCCAGCCGGGCCAGGATGGCGCGACGGGTGGGATCGGCGAGCGCCGAGAAGGTCTGGGAGAGTGTATCCATATTTAACGTAGTTGTTAAATACAGACTGGCCGGCTGTCAAGCCATTACCTCCGATGTCATCGACGCTTGGCGGATCAGGTGCGAAGCCTTTATGAAGGCCGCCCGCCTGGATGGAGTTGAGTTGAATGGAGCCGATCTACCGCGTCGACGGCGCGACCGCCGCGACCAGCGCTTTCGCGGGCGGTCCGTGGGACCCCAAGTTGCAGCACGGCGCGGCGCCTTCGTCGCTGGTCTGCTGGGCGGTCGAGCAGCTGCCCGCCCCCGCGCCGATGCGCGTGGCGCGTCTCACGGTAGACCTGATGCGGCCGGTGCCGGTGGCACCGATCACCATCGAGACCGAGGTGCTGCGCGAGGGCCGCAAGATCCAGCTGATCGCGGTGCACCTGCTGGCCGCGGGCACGGAGGTGGTGCGCGCCACCGTGCTGCGCGTACGGCGACTGGAGCAGGTGCTGCCGGTTGAAGAGCCGTGGCCGCCGATCGACATCAAGAGTCCCGAGGACAGCCACGATCCGACCGAGAGCGGCCTGTCGCGGACACCGTTCCTGTCGGGGCTGGAGATGAAGGTGGCCAAGGGCTCGTTCCGCGAGCCCGGCCCGGCCTCGGTGTGGTATCGCGCCAAGCGGCCGATCGTCGACGGCGCGCCGCTTTCGCCGCTGATACGTGCCGCCATCGCCGCCGACTTCTGCAACGGCACCTCGGCCGTGCTCGACTTCACCAAGTGGACCTTCATCAACGGCGACCTGACGCTCAGCCTGGCGCGCGAGCCGGTGGGTGAATGGATCCTGCTGGACGCCGAGACCTGGGCCGGGCCGGATTCGATCGGCATCGCGGCGGCACGGCTCGCCGACCGCGACGGCTACTTCGGCCGGGCGGTGCAGAGCGTGCTGTTCGAGAAGCGTCAGTAGCGTTCCTCTCCACGCGGAGCGTGGGTAGGAACGGCGGTCGTCAGCCCCGCTTCCAGGTCGTGCCCTTCGGGCCGTCCTCGAGGATCACGCCCTTCGCCTTCAGATCATCGCGGATGCGGTCGGACTCCTTGAAGTCCTTCGCCTTGCGCGCGGCCTGACGGGCGGCGATCGCGGCCTCAATCTCCGTATCCGTCGGGCCGGTCGAGCCCGCCGGCGTCCAGCGGAACCAGGCTTCGGCGTCCTGCTGCAGCAGGCCGAGCGCGTTGGCGCCGGCCTTCAGTTCGGCAGGATCGCCGAGCTGATGGATGGCGCTGATGGCGAGCGGCGTGTTGAGGTCGTCCGACAGCGCCTCCTCGACCGATTGCGGAACGGCCCTCGCCGCGGCCACATCCTTGCCGCGCAGCACCCCGTACCAGCGGTCAAGCGTCGCCTTGGCCTGCACCAACCCCTCATGCGTGAAGTCGAGCGGCTGGCGATAGTGCGCCGACAGCAGCAGCAGGCGAATCGCTTCGCCCGGATACTGGTCCAGGAGCTCGTGCACGGTGAAGAAGTTGCCGAGCGACTTGCTCATCTTCTCGCCCGAGATGTTGAGGAAGCCGTTGTGCATCCAGTACTTCGCCATCAGCGGATGGCCGAAGGTGCAACGGCTTTGCGCGATCTCGTTCTCGTGATGCGGGAAGATGAGGTCGAGACCGCCGGCATGGATGTCGAAGGTCTCGCCCAGAAGCTCGCCACTCATGGCCGAGCATTCGATGTGCCAGCCCGGCCGGCCACGGCCCCATGGGCTCTGCCAGCCCGGCTGCTGGTCGGTCGACGGCTTCCACAGCACGAAGTCTGCCGGATCCTTCTTGTAGGGCGCCACCTCGACCCGCGCGCCGGCCACCAGCTCATCGCGCGTGCGACGCGACAGCCGTCCGTAGTCCGGCATGCTGGGCACGCTGAACAGCACATGGCCTTCGGCGGCATAGGCGTGGCCCTTGGCGATCAGGCGCTGGATCATCGCGACCATCTGGCCGACATACTCGGTCGCCCGCGGCTCGAAGTCGGGGGCGAGCGCACCCAGCCGGCGCATGTCGCCTTGATAGGCATCGCCGGTGCGCCGCGTCAGCGCCTCGATGCTCTCCTTGTTGTCGGCGGCCCGCACGATGATGCGGTCGTCGATGTCCGTCATGTTGCGCACATAGGTGACGCGCGCGTAGCGCCGCTTCAGCAGCCGATAGAGCACGTCGAACGCCACCACCGGCCGGGCATTGCCGATATGAACGTAGTCGTAGACGGTCGGGCCGCAGACATACATCCGCACATGACCTGCATCGATTGGTGCGAACGGTTCTTTGTCGCGCGACAGCGTGTTGTAGATGACGAGGGACATGGTCCCCTACTCCCCGATCAATAGTGTGCGAAATCCGGTCGCCCGCAGATGAGGGCGCAGATTTCAGTTACATCGCGTCGTTGGGACGCCGGGGAATAGAAACAGCGACATTCCGGTAGTTTATCCGACCGGTTCTTTCTGTGCAAATGCGCGGCCATGGAAGCGTTTTTTGTCTCGACCGCCGTCGTCGCCGTCGCCGAGATCGGCGACAAGACGCAGCTCCTCGCCCTGATGCTGGCGGCGCGCTACCGCAAGCCCTGGCCGATCATCCTCGGCATCCTTTGCGCGACGCTCGCCAATCACGCCGTCGCGGCGCTGATCGGCGCCGAGGTCGCGGCGTGGGTGGGCGCCGAGACGATGCGCTGGATCCTGGGCGTCAGCTTCATCGTCATGGCCGGCTGGTGCCTGATCCCCGACAAAGCCGACGAAGGCCCGCAGACGGCTCGCCAGGCCGGCGCCTTCATCGCCACACTCGTGGCCTTCTTCATCGTCGAGATCGGCGACAAGACCCAGATCGCCACGGTGGCGCTCGCCGCCCGCTTCCAGTCGCTGATCGCCGTCACCGCGGGCACGACCACCGGCATGCTGCTGGCCAATGTGCCGGTGGTGCTGTTCGGCGATGCCATCGCAAAGCGCCTGCCGCTCAAGATCGTGCGGACGGTCGCGGCACTCCTGTTCCTGGTGCTGGGAATCGCGGCGGTCGCTATGCCGATGTCCCCGTAAGGCGGCAGCGAGCTTCACCATGCGAGCCGCCTTGTGGCGATGGGGCGTTGGCGGGTCAAGCGGGCTCCGCTAATGTCCGCCGCCGCGGGAGGAACGACGCAACAATATGCGCACTGAGGATATCGAATATCGCGCCGATGGCATCCGCCTGGTCGGCCAGTACGTGGTGGACGATCGCTCGAGCGCCCGCCGCGGCGGCGTCCTGGTCTGCCATGAGGGGAACGGTCTTACCGATCACACCAAGAAGATCGCCGCACGGCTCGCCGGTCTGGGCTATGCCGCCTTCGCCATGGATTACCACGGCGATGGCAAGCCGGTACCCGACGTCGAGGCCATCCGGCCGCGGCTGGTTGCCTGGATGGGCGATCCGACCGGCATCATGGCGCGCGCCACGGCAGCGCTCGACGTACTCAAGTCGCAGAAGGAGGTCGATGCCAGCCGCCTGGCATCGATCGGCTACTGCTTCGGCGGAACGACCTCGCTCGAGCTCGGGCGGCAGGGCTGCGATCTCAAGGCGATCGTAAGCTTCCATTCCAGCCTCGGCACGTCGCGTCCGCAGGCCGCCACCAACATCAAGGGCAAGGTGCTGGTCTGCATCGGCGCCGACGATCCGCTGATCACGGCCGAGCAGCGCGCGGCTTTCGAGAGGGAGATGAAGGCGGCGGGAGTCGACTGGCGCCTGCAGCTTTATGGCGGCGCCGGCCATAGTTTCACCAATCCTGAGGCCGATACCTGGGGCAGGAAAGGCTTCTTCTACGACGAGACCACCGACCGGCGCTCGTGGAACGCCATGATCGAACTGTTCAATGAAACGCTGAAATAGCTGCTTCAGGGAGGAGCAAAGTGAAAAGACGCCATCTGCTGGCCGCGAGCCTCGGCGCCCTTGCGGCGCCCGCTGTCGTTCGTGCGCAAGCCAAGTATCCGGAGCGAACGATCCGCCTTGTCGTGCCGTTCGCGGCGGCGGGCCCCACCGACATCATCGGCCGCAAGGTCTCCGAGAAAATGACCGGCCTGCTCGGCCAGACCATGATCGTCGACAACAAGTCGGGCGCCGCCGGCTCGATCGGCGCCGTCGAGGTCAAGAACGCCAAGCCCGACGGCTACACGCTTCTGTTCGCGCCGTCGTCGACCCATGCGGTCAATCCGACCGCCTTCGTCCATCCGGCCTACGACGCCGTCAAGGACTTCACGCCGATCTCCTCGATCTGCGTCAACCCGCTGGTGCTGGTCACGCATCCATCGATGCCCGATTCGGTCAAGGGACTTGTCGCCGAGACGAAGAAGAGCCCCGGCAAATATTCCTACGCCTCGTCGGGCAACGGCAGCATCCTTCATCTCGCAGCGGAATACTTCAAGCGCGAGGTCGGCGGCATGGATGTCGTGCACGTGCCCTATCGAGGCTCGGGACCGGCGCTGCAGGACCTGATGTCGGGCCAGGTGGCGTGGATGTTCGAGACCTTCAGCACGACCTTGCAGCAGCATCGCGCGGGCAAGCTGCGCATCCTGGCCTACGCCCACGCCAAGCGCGCGCCCATTGCGCCCGAGATCCCGACGATGATCGAAGCCGGCGTGCCGGGTTACGAGGCCTATACGTTCAACCTGGTCCTGGGGCCGGCGGGCATGCCGCAGCCGATCGTCGATACACTCGATCAGGCGTCACGCAAGCTGATGCAGGACGCGGAGATGATCAAGTTCCTGGAAGACATCGCCGCGGTGCCGACCACCGACACCTCGCCCGAGCGCACGGCGAAGTTCATCAAGGACGAGATCGCCAAGTGGGCGCCGGTGATCAAGGCGGCGGACGTGAGGATCGAGTAGCCTGGGAGCGCGGGCCTCCGGCCCGCCTCATGATTCATGAGCGGGCCAGAGGCCCGCGCTCCCTTACTTGTAACCCGGCGGTGGCGGGAGGTTGCCGGGGGATGGCGTGATCGGCGCCTGTTGCGGCATCTGCGAGGGTGTCGGCAGGTTCGACGGGTTGGGCATCGCCGTCACGTCGCTGGTCGAGGCGACGCGGCCGGCCGACACCTGGCCCGTGGTGCTGATGTAGTAGCCGGCGACGGCGTTGGAGTTGTCGCCCTCGGTCTTGACCGGCACGTCGATCATGCCGATGCGCTCGCCCTGGGCGTCGACGCGATAGCCCGAGTTGTCAATCTTGACGTCGGCGTTGTCGACGCGCACCCCATCCGGCTCCGTGCGATACGAAGACGGGTATTGCACGTCGACATAGTCGGGCCGCGGCAGTGGATTACATGCTGCAAGCGCCAGTCCCAGCGTCGCACCCAACAACCATCTCGCAGCCATCGCGCCCCCAGTTCAGGGCTGGGTCGACTGCGGGCTGATGATGTTGCCGCGAGCGTCGATCCGGTTCCCCTGGCCATCATAGCGGAAACCGTATTCGTCGCGGAAGGCCTGAACGCCCGCCGGCGGGGTTGTCGCAGCCGGCGCGTAAGTGACCGTCGAGGACGGCGTGCTCGCATAGACCGTCGTGCCGGACGACGGATAATAGGCCGGCGCGGCCGGCGTATAGGTCGTCACCACCGCCTGCTCGCTATACCGCCGGGCGTTAATCTCACGGGTGACGCATCGGTCATAGCTCATCGTGCCGGCGCTGAGGCCGTAGGACGAGCAGGCCATCTGGGCATCGGCAGTCAGCGCGGCCTGGCTGTAGCCGTAGGGCACACGACCGAGGGCCCGGGCATCGGCATCACGGCGCACGCAGCGATCGTAGGACGCCGTGCCGGGCGTGAAGCCGTAGTCGATGCAGGCCTGCTGCGATGTGGTCGTCACGACGGCCGTGCCGGCGGCAACGACGGCCGGCGGCGGCGCTGTGGCCGTGGTGGTGTTCGAATAACTGCAGGCAGCAGCGGACAGGCCAACCGCCGCGACAGCGACGAGCTTCAATGGTGTCATCACGCCCCTCCTCGGGAGTTCGCCCCCGTGGAACGTGAGACGACGCGGGAGGTTGCAGGGGCTTCCCCGAATCAGGCCGCCTTCTTCAGCATGCTGTCGCGCAGCTCGCGGCGCAGGATCTTGCCGACATTGGTCTTGGGCAGCTCGTCGCGGAACTCGATGTATTTCGGCCGCTTGTAGCCGGTGAACTGCTGGGCGCACCAGGCGGCGAGCGCCTCCTTGGTGAGCGCAGGATCGCGCTTCACCACGAACAGCATCACCGCCTCGCCCGAGCCGGCAACGGGCACGCCGATGGCGGCGCATTCGAGCACGCCGGGGTGGCTTGCCACGACGCCCTCGATCTCGTTGGGGAAGACCTTGAAGCCCGAGACGACGATCATGTCCTTCTTGCGATCGACGATCTTGATGTAGCCCTTGGCATCCATCTCGCCGACATCGCCCGACTTGAAGAAGCCGTCGGGCGCCATGACCAGCGCCGTCTCGTCGGGACGCTGCCAGTAGCCCTGCATGACCTGAGGACCCTTGATCGCGATCTCGCCCGCTTCGCCCAACGGCACTTCGTTGCCCTTGTCGTCGAGGATCTTGATGTCGACATTGGGCAGTGGCAGGCCGATCGAGCCGGTGTAGGCCTCCGAATCAGTGGGATTGCAGGTGACGCCGGCCGAGGTCTCGCTGAGCCCGTAGCCTTCGACGATCGGGCAGCCGGTGATGGCGAGCCACTTCTTCGCCACCGCCTCCTGCACCGCCATGCCGCCGCCGTTGCTGATGACCAGTTCGGAGAAATCGAGCTTGGCGAATTCGGGCCGGTTGGCCAGGCCGTTGAACAGCGTATTCACGCCGGGAAAGATGTTGAGGCGATACTTGGCGAACTCCTTGATGGTGCCGGCCATATCGCGCGGATTGGGGATCAGAATGTTGAGCGCGCCCGTGCGCATGCCGAGCAGTCCGCAGGTGATGAAGGCGAAGACGTGATAGAGCGGCAGGGCGCAGGCGATGGTGATCTGGCCGGTGATCGGCTTGCGCTTCAGGCCGGGCTGCATCCAGGCTTCGGAAGCGAGCAGGTTGGCGACGATGGTGTGATGCAATAGCGTCGCCCCCTTGGCCACGCCGGTCGTGCCGCCGGTGTATTGCAGCACGGCCACGTCGCTGGGACCGATGTCGGGTCGCGTGAAGGCAACCGAGCGGCCAGCCGAGACGGCATGGTTGAACGTGGTGTGGCCGGGCAGCGACCACGGCGGCACCATCTTGCGGATGGTGCGCACGACGAAGTTCACGATCAGCCCCCTGGGGAAGCCCAAAAGGTCGCCCATCGAGGCCACGACCACGTGCTTGACCGCGGTGCCGCCGATCGCCTGCTGCAGCGTGCTGGCGAAGTTCTCCAGCACGATCACGGCCTCGGCGCCGGAATCCTTCAGCTGATGCTCGAGCTCGCGCGCGGTGTAGAGCGGGTTGACGTTGACGGCGATCAGGCCGGCGCGCAGCACTGCCGCCAGGGCGACGGGATACTGCAGCACGTTGGGCATCATGATCGCCACGCGCGCGCCTTTGGTGAGGCCCCTGCCCTGCAGCCACGCCGCCAGCGCCTTCGAGAGATCGTCGACGTCACCGAAGGTGATGGCCTTGTCCATGCAGACGTAGGCCTTCTGGTCGCGATACTTCGCGAAGCTCTCCTCGAGCAACGCCACGAGGCTCGGATAGACCGACGGATCGATGTCCGACGGTACGCCCGGCGGATAACTCTTGAGCCAGAACCGATCCATGGGCCCTCCCGACTTGATTGAGAGGACTATAGCGCATGAAAAAGGCCCGTCGTCGCCGACGGGCCTTGATCGACGAAGAAGGCGACGCCTTAGGCGGCAGCCTTGGTGAACTTCTCGATGCGCTCGGCCACGGGGCGGACGACGTCGTCGGCGGCCTTGCGGGCGTAGGCGCCGAGGTCCTGGGCCTGCGCAATGCGAGTCTCCAGGCGGCCGCGCCAGTACTTGGCGGTCACGTCGAAGGCCTCGATCGGCGACTTGGCCGACAGGAAGTCGCGCCAAGCGGCGAAGCCGGCATCGGCGTCTTCCTTGGCAACCTCGAGCAGCTTCAGGCCGGCCTTGGTGGCGCCGTCGCGCGCCTGAGCGAACTGGGTGTTGAGTTCGGCCGAAGCGGTCTGCGCGGCCTTGCTGATCTGCTCGAAGCCCTCGGCGGCCTTGCGCACGCCGATCTGGGCGAACTCGCGGACGCGCTCCTGCGCGGCCTTGGAGGTCTCGGTGGCCTGCTCGATCACGTTGTCGAGGGCGGCAGTGTTGGTCATCGTCGGTTCCTTGGTTGGGTTGTGCTCTGGACGCTGATGCTCGGTGACGGGGCGTATATGGGAGTTGTATTGTGCGTTGCAACATAAATTGTTGCGATGCGAGAAGAAAAGTCAAAAATCCATGTATTTCAATTGATTAGGATATAGATCCAGGCGACAAATCGGACAACGAAAGACCAAATGGGAGGACGCCATGGACCAGCAGCAGCTGTCGGGCATCGATGCGTCGTTCCTTTATCTCGAGACGCCCGAGACCCCCATGCACGTGGCGGGGCTGACCTACTTCGAGCTTCCGCCGGGGTTCGAGGGCAGCTTCTACCAGCACTTCCGGCGCTTCTTCGAAAGCCGCCTGCACACCATCCCGATCTTCTCCAAGCGGCTGGCGCCCTCGCTCTACGACCTCGACCATCCCGGCTGGGTCGACGCCGATGACCTCGACCTCGACTACCATCTGCGCGAGACGGCGCTGCCGGCGCCAGGCACCGAGGCGCAGCTCGAGGAGGTGATCGGCCGCCTGCACGCCAACACGCTCGATCGCAGCCGGCCGCTTTGGCAGTTCTATGTCATCACCGGCCTGGAGAACGGCCAGGGCGTCCTCTACTCCAAGGTCCATCATGCCGCGATCGACGGCGGCGCCGGAATGGCGATCAACAAGGCGCTGTACGACGTGAGCGCGACGCCGCGCGAGGTGCCGCCGCCGGCGGCGAAAGCCGGATCTTCGAGCGGAGCGCCCGGCGCTCCAAGCTCGCCCACCGCCGTCGATCCGGTGAAGGGCGTGGCCGACATCGTGGGCAACATGATGCGCCAGCAGTTGCGCATGTGGCAGACCGCGTCGGAGATCGGCACGGCCATGACCAACGCTTTCCTCAACAAGCCCGGCGAGGCCGGGCCCAAGGCACTGGCGACGCTGCAGAGCCTGGTGAAGCAGCTGCCGAACCTCAACGCCCCCAAGACGCCGTTCAACGCCACCATCACGCGCGAGCGCAGCTACGCCGCGCGCACGGTGTCGCTCTCCGACGCCAAGGCGATCGCCAAGGCAAGCGGCACCAAGCTCAACGACGTGGTGATGGCGATCTGCGCCGGCGCGCTGCGGCGCTATCTGCAGGAGAAGGGCCAGCTGCCCGACAAGCCGTTGATCGCGGGCGTGCCGATCAGCCTGCGCGAGCCCGGCGACGCGCGGCAGAACAACCAGGTCTCGGGCATGCTGTGCTCGATCGCGACCGACATCGCCGATCCCGTCGAGCGTCTGAAAGCGATCCTGAAGTCGTCGTCGGAATCCAAGCAGATCGCCGGCACGTTCCGCGACGCCGTCCCGCAGGACTTCGCCTTTGTCGGCGCGCCGATCCTGCTGCAGCTCATCATGCTGGTCTACGGCCGCAGCGGGCTTGCCGACACGCTGCCCATGCCGATGAACGTCACCATCTCCAACGTCCCGGGCCCGCCGATGCCGCTCTACTGCGCCGGCGCCAAGGTGACGGCGCTGCATCCGGTGTCGATCCCTGCCCATGGAGCTGCGCTCAACATCACGGTGCAGAGCTACATGGATGCGTTGAACTTCGGCTTGACCGCCGACCGGCGGGCGGTTCCCGATGTCGGCAAGCTCGGGGACTATCTTGTGGCCGCGGCCGAAGAGCTGAAGAAGGCGGTTGTCCCCGGTTGAAACGCTTTTGCCGCCTTCCGATATGTGAGACTCTGATCTCAACGACAAAGGACACTCGATGACTGTTGCCGCCGAAGCGTTGCGTCCACCCTCTCGCACGCTGTTGCTGCTCGAAGGTCGTGCCGTCCAGGAGCTGGGCGCGTTCATGCTGCTGCGGCCCTGGCTTGCCGCGGCGCCACGCGGCGATGGGCATCCGGTCCTGGTGTTCCCGGGATTGCTGGCCAGCGATCTTTCCACCCAGCCGCTGCGCGGCTTCCTGAAGGCACAGGGCTACGCGGTCCACGGCTGGAAGCAGGGTCGCAACCTCGGCCTGCGTCCCGGCGTCGAGGGCGACATGATCGACCGCGTCGAGGAGCTCCATGAGCGTTATGGCCGGCGCAAGATCAGCCTGGTCGGCTGGAGCCTGGGCGGCATCTATGCCCGCCAGCTCGCCAAGCACGTGCCCGACAAGGTGCGCTCGGTGATCAGCCTCGGCAGCCCGTTCACCGGCAGCCCCAAGGCGACCAATGCCTGGAAGGTCTACGAATTCGCTTCCGGCCAGAAGGTCGAGGGCCGCGACCAGCACATCGCGGGACCACTCGCTGCGCCGCCGCCGGTGCCGACGACGTCGATCTTCAGCCGCTCCGACGGCATCTGCGCCTGGCAGACCTGTCTCAACGAGGAAAGCGCCGAGGCCGAGAACATCGAGGTCTATGGCAGCCACTGCGGGCTCGGCCATCATCCGGCCGCCGTCTACGCCGTCGCCGACCGCGTGGCCCAGCCCGAGGGCGAGTGGAAGAAGTTCGACCGGTCGGGCTGGAAGAGTTTGGTCTATCCCGACTGGCGCCGGTCTTAAGGGAGCGCCGGCCGGCAGAGGACTACTTCTTCTCCACGCCCGCCTTGATCTCCTCGTAGGACTCCTTCATGCGGTCCTGCACGATCTTGAAGGCTTCGGCGCTCGATTTCTGAACCAGCTCGGCGATGTCGCGCGTGTTGGCGATGGCCGCTTCCATAGCCTTCTTCGCGAACTCCGACTGCTTGGCCATGATCTCCTGGGCGCTGCCGCCGGGCTTGTACTCCTTCACGATCTCGGTGACGTCCTTGACCGTCTCCTCGAAGATGGCGCGCTGCTTCTGGGCGATCTCGGAGGCGCCGCTGGCCATTGCCTGCCATGACCTGGTCATGGCCTCGAGGTTCTTCTGGTGATGCTCCATGATCTTGGCGACGTCGACCTGCGGCAGCTTGAGCTGCTCGCCCAGGTTCTTGAACATGTCGGTGAAGTTCTGCGGTGTCTGGGCCATGCGAACCTCCTGCGGGCTAAAGAGTGAGCTTCAACCCCTGCTCCAGCGCATGCAAGGCCAAACCCGCCAGCCCGCCGATCATCGCACCATTGAAGCGGATATATTGCAGATCGCGCCCCACCGTGAGCTCGATGCGGCCGATCAGCATGTCGATGTCCCACGACTTCACCTGATCGGCGATGAAGCGGCCGACGCCGCTCTTCTGGTTCTGCACGAAATCGCCAAGCACGCGCACCATGCCGCGGTTGATCTCGGCTCGGATCGCCGGATCGCGCCCCAGCTGCCGGCCGATCTCGACCAGCATGGCCTCGAGCTGGCGGCGCACCTGGCTGTCGGTGGCCCGTGAATCCTGCTCGAGGAAGCTTTTAAGGCTCTCCCAGGCGCCTTCCGCCAGGGACGTTATCTCCGGCCGCGCCAGCAGGTCGCGCTTGAGGCCCTCGGCGCGGCGGGCGAAGGCCTGCGAGCTGCGCAGCTGCTCGATGAAGCCGGTCACGAAACTGTCGAACTCCCGGCGCAGCGGATGGCCGGCGTCGACGCGGGCGTCCTGGATGAAGGCGCTGGTGGAGGCCACGATCTTGCGCAGCAGATAGGCGTCCGCCCGGTAGAGGTTGAACAGCGCCGGCAGTTCCTGGCGGATCTTCTCGCGCAAGGCCGCCAGCGTCTCCTCGTTGGTCAGCACCTTCTCCAGAGCGCCCAAAAGCTCGTCGAGCAGGCGCTGGTGACGGCCCTTCTCGGTGACCGCGCTCAACAGGCCCGCCGCCAAGGGCGCCAATTCGACGCGCTCGAGCTCGGTCATGATCCGCTTGCCCAAAAAGTCCTTCAGGCCCGACTGCTCGATGGCGCCCAGCGACTGCGGCAACAGCTTCAGGATGAAATCGGCCAGTGCGGCGCTGCGCTCGCGGTCGCTGAGCCACTCCGCCACCAGCGACGCGAAGTCGACCTCGCCGAGGCGCGCCTCGACCGGCTCGGGCGCCAGGAAGTTGGTCTCGATGAACTCGCCCAGCGTGTCGGCGATGCGCAGGTGATTGCGCGGGATGATGGCGGTGTGCGGAATCGGCAGGCCGATTGGCCGGCGGAACAGCGCGACCACGGCGTACCAGTCGGCCAAGCCGCCGACCGTCGCCGCCGCCGCGAAGGCCGCGACGTAGCCCCAGGCCCAGTGCGTCGGCTCGAAGTGCCGCGCCACGATGAACAGCCCTGCCGTGCAGACCAGCAGCGCCGTCGCCGCGAGCTTGATGCGGCTGAGCGCGCGGGCACGCTCGCGATCCCGTCCGGGGGCGCGGGTCAGCTGCTCGCCCAAACGTCCAGCACGTAGCGATGGTCGGCGGCGAGCCGGCCCACGAAGGCCTCATCGTACATCGCCGCCAGGGCGCGCTTGACGTCGGGCTCCATGCGCCCGCCGTCGCCGCAGACATAGACCATGCCGCCGCGATCGATCAGGCTGCGCACGCGGTCGGCTTCGGCCTTCAGGAGATCCTGCACGTAGGTTTTCTTTCCGTCGTGGCGCGAGAAGGCGACGTGGAGATCAACTATGCCGGCATCGGCCTGTTCCCTGAGCTCCTTTTCATAGATGAAATCCTGCTCGGGATGGCGGCAGCCGAAGAACAGCATCGCCGGCCCGAGCGACCGCCCCTGTGCCTTGAGCGCGGCGCGTTCGCGCAGGAAGCCGCGAAACGGCGCCAAGCCTGTGCCCGGACCGATCATCACGATCGGCACTGCCGGATCGACCGGCAGGCGGAAACCCACCTTCGTCTCCTTCACGAAGGCTTGTACCGTGCCGCCCGCCGCCTGACGCAGCAGATGGTTGGAGCAGACTCCATAGTAGACGCCGCTGCCCGAGCGCGCCGGGCCCTCGACGACCGCAACGGTGATCGAGCACCGGTTGCCGTCGGCCATCGGCGAAGACGAGATCGAGTAGTAGCGCGGCGTCATCAGCGGCAGCATCTCCAGGAACGCCGCGAACGGCAGCTCGCAGGCCGGATGCTCTTCCAGGAGATCGAGCACGGACCTGCGCTTGCCTAAAACCTCGCCGCGGAAGCGCTCCTCGTCGAGCAGCGCCTCGAGCTTGGGTCGCGTGAACGGGCAGCGCGTGTGCTGCGCCATGGTCTGGATCTGCTTGCGCGTCGCCGGATGCTGCAGCTCGACGAAGTCGGACAGCAGCCGATGCACGGCGACGGCCTCGCCGACCGGCAGGTTGGCGCGCCGCCCTTCGGCCGCGGTCAGCATGACATGCGCGCCCGGCGCGAAGCCGAAGCGGCGCACCGCGCGCTCGACCAGCGCGGCGGCATTCTGCGGCACGATGCTCAAGTGATCGCCGGCGCGATAACTGACGCCGTCGGGCAGCAGCACCTCGATGTGCCGCGTGCTGCGCCCCGAGGACTGGGCGTTCTGCAGCTCGCGGTTGGCCAGCACGCGCATGGGCAGCGCGCCCGCGCCGCCGATGATGGGATTGGCCGGCGGCTTGTCGACCGTCTGCACCTGATAGAGCGGCTCGTGGGCTGCTCCCGTGTCCGCTTCGAGCTCGACGCCAAGCTTGTCGGCAAGCGCCGGCAGCAGCGGCTCGTTCCAGGCCTGGAAATGGCCGTCGAGGTCCTCCTTGGCATCGCCTTCACCGCGCGCATAGAGGCGCTCGGCGCCCTTGGCGGCCAGAAGCTCGTCGATCTGGCGCGGGATCGCCTGGTAGGTCGAGGCCCAGTCGCGGTTGCCGCAGCCGAACACGGTGTAGCGTACGCCGGCCAGCGATCCGGGCGCCGCTTCGCGCAGGGTCTTCAGGAAGCTGCCGGCATTGTCCGGCGGGCCGCCATTGTAGGAGGCGCAGACGATCGCCACGGCGCCGTCGGTCGGCAGCTTGCCGGCGTGATCGTCGAGGCTTCCGAGCGCAGCGGCAAAGCCCTGCGCCTCGCCTGCCTCGGCGATCGAGCGCGCCAGCTCCTCGGCCGTACCCATGTTGGAGCCGAACAGCACGGTTAGCGGCGTGCCGTGTCTCTTCGCCGCCTTCTTCGCCGCCGGCTTCTTTGCCACCGGCTTCGCCGCGACGCTGACGCCCGATCCGCGCACGACATCGGGGCGCAGGCGCACGCGCATCGTCAGGCCTTCGGGCTTGATGGTTAGCGATTCCTTGATCTTGAGCTGATAGCGCGTGTGGTCGATCAGGCGGAAGCGCTGCAGGATCAGGCCCAGCACCAGGGTCGCCTCGGTCATGGCGAACTGCCGCCCGATGCAGGCGCGCTGGCCGTTGCCGAACGGCTTGAAGGCGTGCGCCGGCATCCTGGCCTCGCGCTCCGGCGCGAAGTTGTCGGGATCGAACACTTCCGCGCGCGGCCCCCAGACGGATTGATCGCGGTGCAGCATCGCCGTCAGCACGGTGACGAAGGTGCGCTTGCGCAGCTTGTATTTCCCACCGATCGTCTCGTTCTCGTACGGGTAGAGCCCGAAGGCCGGCGCGGTCGGCCACAGCCGCAGCGCCTCCTTCAGGATCTGGCCGATATAGACCAGCTGGTTGACCTGTTGCGCGCTGGGCCTCGCATTGATGTCGCGGCCCAGCACGCGGTCGACCTCGTCGTAGGCCTTCTGGATCACGTGCGGATTGTTCAAGAGGAAGTAGATCGCAAACGACAGCATGCCGCTGGTGGTCTCGTGGCCGGCGATCAGGAAAGTGTTCATCTGATAGCGGATGTTGACGTCGTCCAGCCGCTCACCGCTCTGCTTGTCGACGCCGCTCAGCATGAAGCCGAGAAGATCCGGCTTGCTCTGGTCATCGGCGGGCACCTCGCGGCGCTCGCGGATGATGCGGTCGGCGATGCCGTTCATGTAGCCGACGTCCTGCTCAAGCTTCCGGCGACTCTTGCGCTGGGTGATGTCCTCCAGCGGCAGGCCGCGCATCTTCATCACCGCCTCGAGCGCGCGCACCAGCGATTCGACGTAGGGATGGTTGTCGCTGCGGTAGAACGAGTTGAAGCGGTAGTTGAAGCCGCAGAGGCCGATCGTGTCGAGGGTGAGCGCGGTCATGTCGCGCACCACGTCGATCTCCTCGTCGGCGTTCAGCCGCTCCCACTTGGTGACCAGCTGCTCGGCGATGTCGAGCATGCCCGCGTGGTAGGTCTGCATCATGCGATGGGCGAAGGTGGGCAGCAGGATATTGTGCGCCTTCTGCCAGTTCGGCTCCTGGGTCTCGGCGGTGAACAGCGCGTCGCCGCCCAGCATGCGCACGCGCCGCAGCGAGCCCCGCACCGCCTTGTCGAAGCGCTTCTCATCGCAGAGTTCCGCCACCAGGTCGGCGCCCGAGACCACGACCAGCGGCGTGCCCATCATGTCGAGCCAGAAGATCGGCCCCTGCTCGCGCGCGATCCGCATCAGGTCCTGGATCGGCGCGTCACCGTCGACCGTGAGCATGTTGCCCAGCACCGGCGTGCGCGGCGGATGGGGGATCGGATGCAGCTTGTTGCGCGCCATTTGACGGGCGGTCCTCCCTTGTCTTGCGGGCATATTGCCCGGTCGCGTTGCGAGGCGAAACACCGCGATGGAGATTCCGTCGTATAGTCGACCGTCACATCCGTGAGGAGGGTTCAGTGAAGGTCGGTTTCATCGGCGTCGGCAACATGGGCGGCCCCATGTGCCGCAACATCGTCAAGCGCAGCAACCACCAGGTGACGGTGTTCGACCTCAATGCCGCCGCGGTGAAGACCTGCACCGATCTCGGCGCCACCGCCGCCAAATCGATCGCCGAGGTGACCAAGGGCGCCGACGTGGTGATGACCTCGCTGCCCATGCCCAAGGACGTCGAGGCCGTGACCCTGGGCGACGGCGGCATCCTGGCCAACATCGGCACGGGCCAGACCTATATCGACCTCAGCACCAACGCGCCGGCGATGGTGAAGAAGATCGGCGCCGCCATGGCGGCCAAGGGCATCGCCATGCTCGACGCGCCGGTGAGCGGCGGCACGGTCGGCGCCGAAGCCGCCACGATCGCCATCATGGTGGGCGGCGACAAGAAGGTGTTCGACGATGCCCTGCCGGTGTTGCAGTCGTTCAGCGCCAACGTGATCCACATGGGCGAGCTCGGCACCGGCACGGTGGCCAAGCTGGTGAACAACATGCTGGCCTTCTGCAACGCCGCCGCCGCGGCCGAGGGACTGATGCTGGGCGTCACGGCGGGGCTCGACCCCGCGAAGCTGATCCAGGTCGTGGCCAACTCCAGCGGCAACTCCAATTCCTTCAGGAGTCTGTCCGAGCGGGCGCTGAGCGGCGAGTTCAAGGCGAGCTTCGCGCTCGACCTTGCCTACAAGGACCTGCATCTCGCCCTGGAGCTCGGTGACGAGCTCGGCGTGCCGCTGCCGCAGGGCTCCTCGACCCACAACCTGCAGCGCCTGGCGCGCGGCATG
>JADHLS010000021.1 GCA_016780605.1 Reyranella sp. | reverse complement strand
AATGTCGCGATGGCCGGGATGGAGCTGGATGAAGCGGTCCAGTGCGATGATGGCCTCGTCGTACTTGTTCGACTGGTAGTAGGCGAAGGCCGCCATGATCTGCGCCTTGGTCGCCCACACCGAATAGGGATGCTGGCGGTCGACTTCCTCGAAGCCCTTGGCGGCATTCTTGTAGTCCTGCGCGCCGAGATCATCGAGCGCGCGGTTGTACAGAACCTCGACGGGCTGCTCGGTATAGTTGACGTCATCGTCGGACGAGCCGCAGCCCGACAACCCCAGCGTGGCGACCGCCACTGCGAGCGCGGCAGATGCACCGCGGATTCCGGCGAAGAACGCTTTCGACATGCCCATCCAACAACTCATTGCGCCGGCGCGGTTATATCACGGGAGGGCGAAAAAAAGAGGGGCCGCGCGGGCCCCTCGAGTGATGCGTGAAGAACTTGCAGGCCTGCGTCAGTTGGCTTGCCGGCGCAGGAACGCGGGAATCTGCAGGTCGTCGTCATCGCGGGCGGGCTTGGCGCGCTCGGTGACGTCGAGGTTGATCGAGGCCTGCGCCGGGGCCGGACGCGGCGCGGGCTTGGGCGCCACCGCCACGACATTCTCCGGCGCCGGACGCGGCGCGGGCGGCTCGGCCGGTGCCACCGGCGCCACGGGCTTGGGTGCGGCAAAAGCACCGGTGATGCGCTGGAACAGGTTGGGCGCCCGGCTCTCGCTGGCCGGACGCGCGGCAACCGGCCGCGCGACGGGCTCGCTGGCGCGCACCGCCGGCTTGGCCGCCGGACGGCTGACGCGCCAGTCGTTTTCGTCGACCAACGGACGCTGCGGCGCGACCGCCGGAGCAACCGGTGCCGGCGCCGCCGAGGCCGCGATCGGGGCAGCCACCGACGCAGGCGGCGCGACCGGCGCAACAGGGGCGGCGACAACAGGCGTCGGGATCGGCGGTGCCATCACCGGCTCGACCGGCGCCGAAGCAACGAACTGCACGGGCATCGGGGCTGGCGTCGGGGCTGGCATCGGCGCCTCGACGGCGATCTGGACCGGCGGCGGGGCGACAGGCGCCGCCGCGACCATTGGCTGGGGCGCCGGAGCCGGCGCGGCCACCGGCGGAGCCGGCATCGGCGCGGGCGCTACCGCCATCGGCGGCGCGACCGGTGCCGCCGCGGCGGCCGGCATGGCGACGCGGCCGACCGGCGGTACCGCCGGACGGCTGAGCGCCGGCTGGCCGGTCTGCATCGGCCGGTTCATGTCGAGCGACAGGTAGTTCGGCGCCGGCTGCTGGGCGGCCATGGCGGCGATGCCGGTGGCGACCACCGACACGCGCATGCGGCCCTGCATGGTGGCGTCGAAGGTCGAGCCGAAGATGATGTTGGCGTCGGCGTCGACTTCCTCGCGGATGCGGTTGGCCGCTTCGTCGACCTCGTGCAGGGTCATGTCGAGGCCGCCGGTGATGTTGATGAGCACGCCCTTGGCGCCCTTCATCGAGTGGTCTTCCAGCAGCGGGTTGGAGATCGCGCTCTCGGCCGCGACGCGGCTGCGATCCTGACCCTCGGCCTCGCCGGTGCCCATCATCGCCTTGCCCATCTCGCCCATCACGGTGCGGATGTCGGCGAAATCGAGGTTGATCAGGCCGGGCATGACCATGAGGTCGGTGACGCCGCGCACGCCCATGTGCAGCACGTCGTCGGCCATCTTGAAGGCATCGGCGAAGGTCGTCTTCTCGTTGGCGATCTTGAACAGGTTCTGGTTGGGGATGACGATCAGCGTGTCGACCACCTTCTCCAGCTCGGTGATGCCCTGCTCGGCCGACTGCATGCGCCGGCGGCCCTCGAAATGGAACGGCTTGGTGACGACGCCGATGGTCAGGATGCCCTGCTCGCGCGCCGCGGCGGCGATGACCGGCGCCGCGCCGGTGCCGGTGCCGCCGCCCATGCCGGCGGTGACGAACACCATGTTGGCGCCGTCGAGCAGCTGAAGGATCTCGGGGAGTGCCTCCTCGGCGGCCTGGCGGCCGACCTCGGGGCGGGCGCCCGCGCCCAGGCCCTGGGTGATGGTGATGCCGAGCTGGACGCGGCGGTCGGCGAGCGACTGGCCGAGCGCCTGCGCGTCGGTATTCGCGACGATGAATTCCACGCCTTCCAGCGCGGCACTGATCATGTTGTTGACGGCGTTTCCACCCGCGCCACCGACGCCGATCACGGTGATACGCGGCTTAATCTCGGACTCCTTTTGGGGGGGGCTGAGGTTGATTGTCATACGGCTTCTCCACGCAAACGAGGGGGTTATCTGCTCGGAGCAGCGGCGTGGGTCCGTTCTGGGCCGGGCCCTTCACCGCCACCGGCTTTTCTTGCTTCTTATCAATAGCCTGTGGGGATTGCCTTTCCCCGCACAACATATTGCCTAAAAGTTCTCCCTAATCCAACTGCCAATCCGCCCAATTCGACTCGAAGGCGTTTCCGTCGGCGCCGGCTGAGCCTGACCGGCCGCGTGGTTGTTGAGCGCGAAGGCGAGCAGCCCGGCTGCGGCGGAAAATGCCGGTCCGCCGGTCGAATCGGCGAGCCCGGCAAGGCGCAAAGGCCCACCGGTGCGCACCTTCTTGTTCAGGATCGAAGCGGCGACCTCGGGCACGCCGTCGAGTTGGCAGCCGCCACCGACCAACACGGCACGTCCACCGGCCAACTTATCCACACCGCTCGCCTCCAATCGGCTGCGCACCAGCTCGAAGGTCTCTTCGATGCGCGGCCGGATGATGCCGACCAGGATCGAGCGCGGGATGTGGTTGGGTCGCGTGCGGTCCTCTTCGCCGATCAGCGGCACGTCGATGATGTCGTACTCGTCGTTGGGCTTGGCGACGGCGCGGCCGATCTGGGTCTTCATGCGCTCGGCGTGGGCAAGCGGCGTCGAGAGGCCGCGGGCGATGTCGCGCGTGACATGCTCGCCGCCGACCGGGATCGAATCGACGTGCACGAGGTGGCCCTCGTAGAACACCGCGATCGAGGTCGTGCCGCCGCCCATGTCGATCAGGGTGACGCCGAGATCGCGCTCATCCGACACCAGCGAGCTCAGGCCGGCAGCATGAGCAGCCACGACGCGGTCGGCGATCTCGAGATGAGCGCGGCGCACGCAGACCTGCAGGTTGCGCATCGACCCGCTTGCCGCCGTCACCAGGTGGACCTCCACCCCCAGCCGCTCGCCGAACATGCCGCGCGCGTCGCGCACCGGCGTGCCGTCGACCGAGAAGCCGATCGCCTCGGAGTGGATGATGTCGCGGTCGGCGGTCTCCGCCGGCAGGTGAATGTGCTGCTGGACGCGGCGCACGTCGCGTTCGCCGATCTCGTGGTGGCCGATGGCGACGTCGAGGCTCTGGTTGTGCGAGGCGGCCGAGCCGCCGCTCACGCCGACGATGACGTCGCGCACATGCTCGCCGCACATCTCCTCCGCGGTCGACACGGCCGAGGAGATGGCCCGTGTGGCGGCCTCCATGTCGACGATGTTGCCCGACCGCATACCCTGCGCCGGCTGGTGGCCGATGCCGACCACGCGCAAGCCCTGGCCGTCGACGCGCGCCACGAAGCAGACGACCTTGCTGGTGCCGATATCGAGAGCTGCAATCACACCACTTCTTGTCTTTGCCACGATCTCCCCCGTCGCTACGCTTACACTATGGGTTCACCGACACCTTACGCTGGCCCCGACGCTGCCGGCGCTTCGCTCGAGCCACGCTTCCTGAGGTAGAGCTTGTCCGGCAGCCTGAGATCGACCACGCCGAACTCGCGGGCCAACAACTTGTGCTTCTCGTCGAGCTTGATCAACTGCTGCAACGCCGCGACCGCGTCTTCTTCGGGCAGCCAGATCTCGACGCCGTTGTTCAGGATGAGATTCCAGCGCCGCTGGCCGACCCACACCGCGGAGCGCAGCTGCTTGGCCACGGTCGGCTCGTAGGCGAGCAGCAGCAGCAGCTCGCCGACATGCTCGGGCGCGCCCGGGCCGCCTAGCAGCAGCAGCTTCTCGGCCCCCGGCGGCATGCGGCTCGCGCGCACGGTGCGGCCGTCGCGGTCGATCAGGGTGTACTCCTCGCCGTTCTGCCAGATGGCGACGGCGCGGCGCTCGACCATCGTCACATAGAGCGTGTCGGGCAGGCGGCGCTCGACGGTGGCGCTCGCCACCCAGTCGATGGCCTCCAGCCGCTGGCGCGCTGCCTGCAGGTCGATGCCCAGCAGGGAGTCGCCCGCCTTGACGCCGAGCGCGCCCAGGATCGCGGCGGGCTCGACATAGTCGCGGCCCTCGACCGTGACATCGACCAGCTTGAAGGGCGTGATGGCGCCAACGATGGCAAGCCCGACGGCGTCGAGCCGGGCGCGCGCCTCGACCAGCCAGCCCTCGCGCCAGGCCCACCAGCCGGCGCCGCCGCCGCAGCCCAGCAGCAGCACCACGAAGCCCAGCAGCAACGGCTGGCGCCACAGCGGGCGGCCGCTCTTGCGGATCGGCGCGCGCTTCTTGCGCCGGTCGTAGTCGCGCCGACGCGGCGGTGCGGGCCGCTCCATGGCGTTCTTGGCGGCCGCGCTCATGCCGGCCGCCTCGCATTGTCGACCATCCAGGTCATCAGCTGGGGCCAGGAGATGCCGGCCCACTTGGCCTGCTCCGGCGCCAGCGACAGCGGCGTCATGCCGGGCTGGGTGTTGATCTCCAGCACGACCAGGCCCTGCGTGTCGGGCTTGGAATCGTCCCAGCGCAGATCGGTGCGCGTCAGCCCGCTGCAGCCCAGCGCCTCGTGCGCCATCAGCGCCCAATCCTTGGCGAGCTCGTAGACTTCGGCGGGGATCGGCGCCGGCACCAGATGCTCGGTGACGCCTTCGGTGTACTTGGCCTCGTAGTCATAGAAGCGCGTGCGCGGCCTGAGCTCGGTGACAGCGACCGGCTTGTCGCCCATCACGGCGACGGTGAGCTCGCGGCCCGGCACGAACTTCTCGACGAGGACGCGCTCGCCGAACTTGGCCTCGGCGAGCTCGACGGCGCCGAGATTGTCGCCCTCGCGTACGATGTGCACGCCGACGCTGGAGCCCTGATCGATCGGCTTCACGACATACGGCCGCGGCATGGGATCGCCCCAGGCCAGCGACTTGCGCTCGATCACCCGGCCCTCGGCGACGCGCATGCCGAGCGAGGTGAAGACGTGGCGGGCCATCGGCTTGTCCATGGCGATCGCCGAGGCGAGCACGCCGGAGTGGGTGTAGGGCACCGCCATCACTTCCAGGATGCCCTGGATGCAGCCGTCCTCGCCGTACTTGCCGTGCAGGGCGTTGAACACGACGTCGGGCCCGCCGCCGCCCATCGGCCGCAGGAAGTCGATCAGCGCGCGCAGGTCGCGCTTGACGTCGTACTCGATCACCTCGTGACCGCCCTCGCGCAGTCCTTCAGCGCAGGCCTTGCCGCTCACCAGCGAGACCTCGCGCTCGGGCGACCAGCCGCCCATCAGGACCGCAACCTTGCTCACGCTTTCTCTCCGATGCGGCGGATTTCCCATTCGAGCTGGACGCCGCTCTGCTCGCGCACCCGACGCCGCACTTCCTCGCCCAGCGCCTCGATGTCGGCCGCGCTGGCGTCGCCGGTGTTGATCAGGAAGTTGGTGTGCTTCTCCGACACCTGCGCGCCGCCGACCTTGAGGCCGCGGCAGCCGGCGCGATCGATCAGTTCCCAGGCCTTGTGGCCATCGGGATTGGCGAAGGTCGAGCCGCCGGTGCGGCTGCGCGGCTGGGAATCGGCGCGCGCGGCGTCGATCTCGTTGATGCGCCGCGCGATGGCGAGTTGATCGCCCGGCGCCGCCCTGAGCCGCGCCGAGGTGAAGATCCAGCCGGCCGGCGCATCGCTGTGCCGGTACGACAGGCCGAGCTCGCGCGGGGTAACGGTGAAGGTTTTGCCCGCGCGGTCGACGACCTCGGCCGAGATCAGCACCTCGGCCAGCTCACCGCCGTAAGCGCCGGCGTTGGTCGGGAAGGCCCCGCCAATCGTGCCGGGAATGCCGCTCAGGAACTCCAGCCCGGCCAGCGAATGCTCGCGCGCCGTCAGCGCCACGTTGAGATCGGGCGCGCCCGCGCCTGCCACCACCTCGTGGCCCTCGACCGCAACGCTGGTGAAGCCGCGCATCAGGCGGATCACCACGCCCCTGATGCCGCCATCGCGCACGATGACGTTGGAGCCCACGCCCAGGACCGTCACCGGCACCTCGCGCGACAGGTCGCGCAGGAAGGCCGCCAGATCCTCGACATCGGCCGGACGGAACAGCACCTCGGCGTTGCCGCCGGTGCGGAACCAGGTCTGCGGACCGAGCGGCGCGTCGGCGGTCAGCCGGCCGCGCGGCTTGGGCAGCCGGTCGATCAGGTGAGGATGCGTGGCCAGCGCCATCATGCGGCCGTTCCGCTGCTGGAGGGGCCCGGATCATTGGCGATGGTACGAAGGCCCGCCTGCTCCGATGCGATCTGCTGCAGCTGGCCCGGCAGCGCATGCGCCCAGGCCGTGATGTTGCCAGCGCCCAGGCAGACCACGACATCGCCCGGCCGCGCCATCTGCCAGATCAGGCCCGGCAGGTCGCCCGGTCCGCCCAGCGCCACGACTTCGTGGTTGCTGGTGCGCCGCACCATGTTGACCAGCATGTCTCGGTTGACGCCCTCGATCGGCGTCTCGCCCGCGGCATAGACGTCGGCGATCACCACGGCATCGGCATCGGCAAAGCAGGTCGCGAACTCGTTCTTGAGCGACGACAGCCGCGTGTAGCGATGCGGCTGCATGACGGCGATGACGCGGCCCGAACCGCCATAAGCCTGGCGCGCGGCGCGCAGCACGGCGGCAATCTCCACTGGATGGTGACCGTAATCGTCGATCACGGTGATGCCGTGCGCCTCGCCGGTCTTGGTGAAGCGCCGCTTGACGCCGGCGAAGGAGCCGAGCGCGCGACGGATCGTGTCGTCGCTGAGGCCCATCTCCTGCGCCACGGCGATGGCGGCCAGCGCGTTCTGCACATTGTGCTGGCCGAACATCGGCAGGCGGATATCGACGATGGTGCGCGACTCGTTGGTGGCGCGGTTGGTGACCATCACGTCGAAGTCGGCGCCGCCGCGGTCGAGCCGGAGGTTGATGGCGCGGACGTCGGCATTGGCGCCGATGCCGTAGGTGACGATGCGCCGGTCGAGGATGCGCGGGATCAGCGCCTGCACCTCGGGATGGTCGGAGCACAGTACGGCAAAGCCGTAGAAGGGGATGTTCTCGACGAAGCGCACGAAGGCGTCGCGCAGCGCGTCGAACGTGCCGTAATGGTCGAGATGCTCGGGATCGACGTTGGTGACGATGGCGATCACCGCCGGCAGGCGCAGGAAGGAGCCGTCCGACTCGTCGGATTCCACCACCATCCAGTCGCCGCCGCCCAGCCGGGCGTTGGTGCCATAGGCGTTGATGATGCCGCCGTTGATCACCGTGGGATCGAGCCCGCCAGCGTCGAGCATGGCCGCGACCATCGAGGTGGTGGTGGTCTTGCCGTGCGTGCCGCCGACCGCGACCGACCATTTGAGGCGCATCAGCTCGCCCAGCATCTCGGCGCGGCGCACGACCGGCAGCAGGCGCGCGCGGGCCGCCAGCACCTCGGGATTGTCCTTCTTGACCGCGCTCGACACGACCACGACCTGGGCGCTGCCGAGATTGTCGGCGCGGTGGCCGATCGAGACCTTGATGCCGAGATCGGCGAGGCGGCGGGTGTTGGCGCCCTCGGCGACGTCGCTGCCCTGCACCTTGTAGCCGAGATTGTGCAGCACCTCGGCGATGCCGGACATGCCGATGCCGCCGATGCCAACGAAGTGGATCATTCCAAGATCGAGCGGCAAGGCCCTCATGCGGCAACTCCTGTCATTTCGCCGACCAGGTCGGCGAGCCGGGCGGCGGCGTCGGGCCGGCCGGCGGCGTGGGCGGCGGCGGCCATGTCGGCCAGCCGCTGCGGTTTCTCGAACAGGCCGGAGAGATGACCGGCCAGCGTCGCCGCCGTGAATTCGGCATGCGGGATAACGATGCAGGCGCCGGCCTTCTCGAAGGCGCGGGCGTTCGCCGTCTGGTGATCGTCGGCGGCGTAGGGATAAGGCACGAGGATCGACGGCCGACCGATGGTGGCGAGTTCGGCCACCGTCGAGGCGCCGGCGCGGCCGATCACCAGATGGGCCGAGGCCAACCGCTGCGGCAGGTCGGCGAAGAACGGCGCCAACTCGACCACGGTGCCGCCGCGCGTGTAGCGCTGGCGCACCTTGTCGAAGTCTTCCGGCCGGCATTGCTGGACCAGGCGCAGGCGGCTGCGCAGCGCCTGCGGCAGCGACAGGATGGCCTCGGGCACGACCTGGCTGAAGGAGGTGGCGCCCTGGCTGCCGCCGAACACGACGAGGTCGATCACCCTGCCCTCGCCCGGCGCGTGGTACGGCAGATTGCGCAGCGCCCGCACCTGCTCGCGCACCGGATTGCCGACGATGCGCGTGCGCTGGTCGCCATCGGCGATGAAGCGCGTATGGTCGAAGGACGTGGCGATACGCATGGCACCGCGCTGGACCATGCGGTTGGCACGGCCCAGCACGGCGTTCTGCTCGTGCAGCATCGCGGGCAGCCGGCGCAGGCGGGCCGCGACCATGGTCGGCACCGAGGCATAGCCGCCGAAGCCGACGACGGCCGACGGGCCGATTCGGCCGAGCGCCCACCAGGCATCGAACAAGCCGAGACCCAGCGACAGCATCGCCTTGAGCCTCTGGCCCAGCGAGCCGCTGGGGCTGGCCGAATGGATGTAATGGATCGGCCGATGGGCCAACGCGCCCTGCCATTGGCGGCCACGCGAATCGGTGACCAGCGTGAACGGCACGCCGCGCGCCTCGAGCTCGCCGGCCAGCGCCTCGGCGGGGAACACGTGCCCGCCGGTGCCGCCGGTCGCGAGGACGACGGGGCGCAGCGTCATCACACCGCCTCCCTCAAACCGGCGTGCTCGCGCGTCAGCGACAGCATCATGCCGACGCAGATCGCCATCGCCAGCGCCGAGGAGCCGCCGTAGGAGATGAACGGCAGGGTCATGCCCTTGGCCGGGATCAGCTGGATGGTCGAGGCCATGTTGATGGCGGCCTGCAGTCCGAACTGCACGGCAAGCCCGGTCGCCGCCAGGGTGATGAACAGGCTGGTCTCCTTCGATGCGCGCGACATCGAGCGCATGGTGACGAAGGCGAACAGGCCGAGGATCATCAGGCAGACGACCAGGCCGAACTCCTCGCCCGCGACGGCCATCACGAAGTCGGTGTGAGCGTCGGGCAGCTGGGCCTTCACCGTTCCCTCGCCCGGACCGCGGCCGAACGGGCCGCCGTTCATGAACGCCTCGAGCGAGGTATTGACCTGGTAGTTGTCGCCGGATGAGGGGTCGAGGAAGCGGTCGAAGCGGCTGCGCACATGGTTGAACGTGAAGTAGGCGGCGACCAGCGCCGCCGCGCCGCCGACCACGCCAAAGCCCGCGACCCACATGGGCAGACCGACGACGAAGAGCTGGGCGGCCCAAACCAGGGCCACGACCACGCTCATGCCGAGGTCGGGCTGCATCACCAGGAGCGCTAGCACGCTGCCGACCAGCAGGGTCGACAAGATGTATCCCGACCACCGCCGCTCGGCCCGGCCCTGCGCCAGCAGCCAGGCCGAGATGACGGCGAGGCTGGGCTTCACGAACTCCGAAGGCTGCACGCCGGAGAGGCCGGGAACGGAAATCCAGCGGCGGGCGCCCTTGATCTCGATGCCGATGACGAAGGTGGCGGCCAGCAGGAGCACGCTGCCGCAGAACACCACCAGCGCCACCCGGCGGATGTGGCGCGGCGAGGCCAGCGACACCGCCAGCATCAGCATGAGCGCCATCGGCAGGAAGATGAACTGGCGCTTGGCGAAGACGAAGGAATCGGCGCCGATGCGCTCGGCGGCCGGCGGCGAGGCGGCGAGCGTCAGCATGACGCCGAATGCCATGATCGCCAGGATCGCGCCCAGTGACCAACGGTCGACGGTCCACCACCATTGGCCGATGACGCTGCGGTCGTCGCGGGGTACCTGGATCACGCTGCTCTCCCCAAGATCTGCGCCCCCGGCAGGGCGCGCGCCATGGCGCGGAACGCATCGCCACGATGCTCATAGCTCTTCCACTGGTCCCACGAGGCGCAGGCCGGCGACAGCAGCACCACCGCCTGGCCTGTCGCTTCGCGCTGGGCGCGCTGATGCGCGGCATCGAGCGCGGACTGCAGGTCGCCACAGCGGCTGTAGGAGATCTTGCCCTCGAGCTGGCCGGCGAAGAGCTCCGTCGCCTCGCCGATCAGGAAGGCATGGCGGATTCGATCGAACCAAGGCGCGAGCGGCGCCACGCCGCCCTCCTTCGCCTGGCCGCCGAGGATCCAGTAGATGTCGCGATACGACGATAGCGCGCGCGCCGTGGCGTCGGCGTTGGTCGCCTTGCTGTCGTTGATGTAGACGACGCGGCCTACCGACGCGACGCGTTCCTGCCGATGCGGCAGGCCGGGATAGGTCCGAAGGCCGGCCACGATCTTCTCGCGCGGCACGTCGAGCCAGCGGCAGGCCGCCCAGGCGCAAGCCGCGTTTTGCGCGTTGTGATCGCCCGGCAAGGTCGGCACGTCCGAGAAATCGACGGTGTAGCCGTCGGCATCGACCAGCATGCCGGCGCGAAACGACACGCCGCCTTCGATCGGCGCCTCTAACCGGAGCGGGATCGCCGCGATGCCCTGGCGGCCCTTGATCTTGTCGTAGACAGCGCGCGAGGGCTGATCGTCGATGCCGATCACCGCGCAGTCGCCGGGCTTCTGACGGGCGAAGATGTTCTCCTTGGCAGCGACGTAGCCCGCGAGATCGCCGTGGCGGTCGATATGGTCGGGCGTGATGTTGAGCCAGATCGCGACGTTGGCGCGGAAGGTCTCGAGCAGTTCCAGCTGATAGGACGACAGCTCCAGCACGTACAAGCCGTCCTCACCCAGCGGCGCGAGGTCGAGCGCGCCGCGGCCGATATTGCCGCCGACCTCGCAGCGCACGCCGGCTTCTGTGAGGATATGGCCGATCAGCGCCGTGGTGGTCGACTTGCCGTTGGTGCCGGTGATGGCGACGAAGCACGCGGCGGCTTGCGCGCGGGCCAGCAGCTCGACGTCGCAGATGATCTTCTTGCCGGCGGCGCGCGCCGCGGCGGCCACCGGATGCGGCTTGGGGAAGGTGCTGGGGATGCCCGGGCTGATGATCAGGGCGGTGATGCGCGACCAGTCGATGCCGCTCGGATCGGCGACGCTGAGGCCGGCCTTCACGGCGGCCTCGCGCGACACGACGTTGTCATCCCAGGCGACGCAGTCGATGCCGGCCGCCTTAAGGGCGCGCGCGGTCGCGAGGCCGGAGCGCGCCAGCCCCAGCACCACGAACGTCGAACCCTGGAGGATGCCGAGATCGATCATCCGCTCACCTCAGCTTCAAGGTGGCAAGGCCGGCCATCGCCAGGATGGCGGCGATGATCCAGAAGCGGAAGACGATGGTGGGCTCGGCCCAGCCCTTCTGCTCGAAATGATGGTGCAGCGGCGCCATGCGGAACACCCGGCGGCCGGTCCACTTGTAGGACAGGACCTGAACGATCACCGATACCGTCTCGAGCACGAACAGGCCGCCGACGATCGCGAGCACGATCTCGTGCTTGGTGACCACGGCCACGGCGCCCAGGGCGCCGCCGATGGCGAGCGAGCCGGTGTCGCCCATGAAGACCATGGCGGGCGGCGCGTTGAACCACAGGAACCCCAGCCCCGCGCCGATCAGGGCCGCCAGCAGGACGGCGAGCTCGCCCGAGCGCGGCACGTGGTGCAGGTAGAGGTAGTTGGTGAGGATGGTATTGCCAACGACGTAGGCGATCAGGCCGAACACCGCCGAGGCCATGATCACCGGACCGATTGCCAGCCCATCGAGCCCGTCCGTGAGGTTGACGGCATTGGAGGCGCCGACCATCACCACGATGGAAAAGACGAGGAAGCCGATCAGGCCCAGCGGCAGCAGCACGTCCTTCAGGAACGGCAGCGCCATCATGTAACGCAGCGAGGACGGTGAGGCCTGGGCGATCAGATAGGCGGCAAGGCCCGCCACCACGACCGAGATTGCGAGCTTCACCTTGCCGGGCACGCCCTTGGGATTCTTCTTGGTGACCTTGAGGTAGTCGTCCCAGAAGCCGACCGCGCCGAAGGCCAGCGTGACGCCGAGCACGATCCAGACATAACGGTTCCTGAGATCGGCCCACAGCAGCGTCGCAATCGTGAGCGTGATCAGGATCAGCAGCCCGCCCATGGTGGGCGTGCCCTTCTTGGAGAGATGCGTGGCGGGCCCGTCGTCGCGGATCGGCTGGCCCTGAGCCTGCTTGCTGCGCAGCCAGCGGATCAACCCGCCGCCGATCAGGAAGCTCAACACGAGCGCCGTCAGGAACGCCGCAATCGACCGGAACGTCAAATAACGGAAGAGGTTCAACGGGCCGAAGACGTCCGCCAGCGGATAGAGGAAATAGAACATCTAGCGACCCGCCTCGCCGCCGCTGGCCGCCAGGATGGCGTCGACGATATTCTTCATTCTTGAGCCCAGCGAACCTTTCACCGCGATCACATCTCCTGCCTTCAACGCCGATGCCACTTCACTGGCGAGTGCCGCCGAATCCGGGCGATGCACGCCGCGCTGCGCCGGCGCGAGCTTGTCCCACAGCGCCTTCATGTGGGGGCCGCACAGGAAAACCTGCGTGGCCCCGCTGGCCGCCACCGCATCGGCGAGCCCGGCGTGGTATGCATCGGCGCCCTCGCCCAGCTCGCGCATGTCGCCCAGCGCCAGCAGCCGGCGTCCGCCCTTGGCCGGCTCGGTGCGCGCAAAGACGGCGAGCATGGCGCGAACCGACATCGGGTTGGCGTTGTAGCTCTCGTCCAGCAGCTCGACGGTACCGTCGCCGAACTTCAGCATGCGTCGTGCGCCACGACCGGGTGACGCCGTCACGCCGTTCAGCGTCGCCGCCGCCTGCCCGACATCCGCGCCCAGCGCCTCGACCACCGCCAGCGCCGCGACGCTGTTCAGCGCCCAGTGCTCGCCCGGCGCCCCCAGCCGATACTCGATGCGCTGCCCATGGATCAAGGCGACAACGTCGCTGCCCGAATCCTGCAGGTCGCAGGAGACAAGCCTGACGTCCGCGGCCTCGTCGCGACCGAAGCCGACGATGCGCGAAATGCCGAAACGGCGGGCATGCTCGACGAGCCGCGCGAAGTGCCGGCTGTCGCGATTGAGCACGGCGACTGCACCAATGGCCGCACCGGCGAACAGACAGGCCTTCTCGTCGGCGACGGCCTCTTCCGAGCCCATGTAGCCGATGTGGGCCGGACCGACATTGGTGATGACCCCGACATGGGTCTCGACCTGGCGGGCGAGAGGCTCGATCTCGCCGGGGTGGTTCATGCCGATCTCGAACACGCCGTAGCGCGCCTCGCGCGGCAGGCGGGCGAGGCTGATCGGCACGCCGACATGGTTGTTGAAGGAGGCGGCACTGGCCGACGTCGGCGCCTGGGCCGACAGCATGGCGCGCAACGCGTCCTTGGTGCTGGTCTTGCCAACCGAACCGGTGACGCTGGCGATACGGGCGGGGCTGCGGCGGCGTGCGGCGCGGCCGAGATCGACCAGCGCCTTCATCGTGTCAGGCACCCGGATCAGCGTGCCGCCCGCGCTCTCGACATCGCGCGACACGACGGCGGCGGCCGCACCGCGCCGCATGGCGTCGGCCACGAAACCGTGGCCGTCGGTGGTCTCGCCGGCCAGAGCAAAGAAAAGGTCGCCCTTCGCGACATCGCGACTGTTGAAGGTGACGCCGTTGGCGACGAACGGCGTGCCGACGGTCGCACCCACCGCTTCGGCCACCTCGTCGGAGGTCCAGAGCGGGCTCACGACACTGCCTCGGCGAATTCGCGCGCCACCTCGGCGTCATCGAAGTGATGCGTGACTCCCTTGATGGTCTGGCCGGTCTCATGGCCCTTGCCCGCGATCAGCAACAGGTCGTCCTTGCTGCGCAGCGCTGCCATGGCGCGCTCGATGGCGGCATGCCGGCCGTCGCGCACCTCGATCCAGTTGCGCCGATCGGCCGGGATACCGCGCACGATCTCGGCGCGGATCGCCTCCGGCTCCTCGCTACGCGGATTGTCGTCGGTTACCAGCGTGAGATCGGCAAGGCGCGTGGCGATCTCGCCCATCACCGGCCGCTTGGCGCGGTCACGATCGCCGCCGCAGCCGAACACCACGATCAGCCGGCCGTGGGCGAACGGACGCAAGGTCGTGAGCACCGTCTCCAGCGCCTCGGGCTTGTGGGCGTAGTCGACATAGACATTGGCGCCCGACCGATGGCGGGCCACCAGCTGGAGGCGGCCGGGCGCACCGCTCACACTGCCCAGCGCCTCGAGAGCGCCGGCTGGATCGGCGCCGGTGGCGACGGCGAGCCCAAGGGCGCCGAGCGCATTCGACGCCTGGAAGCCCCCGACCAGCGGCAGCTCCACGCCGTGCAGCTCGCCCAGAACCTCGACCGCCAGATGTTGGCCCGCCGGCGTCGGCTGATCGTTCAGCAGCCGGAACTCACGGCCCTTGATGCCGTAGGTCCAACAGCGAATGCCACGGCTTCGGCAGATCGCCGCGAGCGCATCGGCGCGGTTGCTGTCGGCGTTGATCACCGCCGTGCCACTGGCCGGCAACAGGCTGTCGAACAGCCGCGCCTTGGCCATGAAGTAGGCATCCATCGAGGCGTGATAGTCGAGATGCTCGTGCGTCAGGTTGGTGAAGCAAGCGGCCGAGAGCTTCAGCCCGTCGAGGCGGTGCTGGTCGAGGCCGTGGCTCGACGCCTCGATCGCGAGATGGGTCACGCCCTGGCGCGCCAGGACCGCGAGATCCTGATGCAGGTGCACGGGGTCGGGCGTCGTGAGGCCGGCGCCGCGCGTCAGGCCCGGCGAGAAAATGCCGAGCGTGCCGACGCTTGCCGCCTTCAGGCCCAGCGCCGACCAGATGTGGCGCACGAAATGGACGGTCGAGGACTTGCCGTTGGTGCCCGTGACAGCCGCGATGGTCGTGGGCTGCAAGCCGGCATAGGCCGCGGCCATCAGGGCGATGCGTCGACGCGGATTGACGTCGCGGATGACGACGATCGAAGGATCGAGGGCCGGCAGTGCGGCATCGGGAGCGGCCAGGATCGCGACCGCGCCGCGCTTGACGGCATCGGCGACATAGCTTGCGCCGTCCTGGCGATTGCCGGCGAGCGCCGCGAACAGAAAGCCAGGCTCGACCTCGCGGGAGTCGAGGCTCAGGCCGGAGAGAAGGGGGTCGCGGGGCAGCGCGGGGATGGAGGTGGCCGCGTCCGCGCTCGCCCGCATGAGCTCACTCAGCAGCAACGCGACGCACTCCCGTTTGGGGTGCGGCCGCGGCCTGATTGGGGCCGGGCCGAACCGGCAAAGCCTTGCGTGGCTCCTGGGGACCGCGATGGCGCGCGCTCGCCGGCACGAATTGCGGCGGCGGCACCGGCGCGGGGACTGGGGTCGAGGCGATCTCGATGGGCGGGAGGCCCTGCTTGAGATCGCCGGGCAGGATACCGTAGAGCGAAGCCATGCCCTCGATGATGATCTTCACCGAAGGCGCAGCCACCCAGCCCGCAGTGGCAAAGCCATAGGTCTCGGCGTTGCCCTTGGGCTCGTCCAGCGACACCAGGATGACGAACTTCGGATCATTCATCGGGAAGGCGCCAACGAACGAGCTGATTAGGGCTTTTTGGCGGTAGCCGCCACGCGACGGCTTCTCGGCGGTGCCGGTCTTGCCGCCGACCTCGTAGCCTGGCAGGTCGGCGTTCTTGCCGGTGCCCTCGACGGCGTTCAGCCGCAGCAGCTGGCGCATCATCACCGAGGTCTTCTGCTGGATGATGCGCCGGCCTGGATCGCTGGCGGCGTTACGCTTCACCAGGCTTGGCGAATAGAGCGTGCCGCCATTGATCACCGCGGACGCGCCGGTCGCCAGGTGCAGCGGCGTCACCGAGATGCCGTGACCGAAGGCGATGGTCATGGTGTTGATCTTCATCCAGTGCCGCGGATAGAGCGGCGCCGCCACCTCGGTCAGTTGGGTGGTGAGCGGCTTCAGGAAACCGATCTTCTCGAAGAAGGCACGCTGGGTGTCGGTGCCCATCTCCACCGCCATCTTGGCCGAAGCAATGTTGGACGAAAACTTGAACAGCTCGGGAACCGTCAGCGGCCGGCGCTGGGCATGGTCGTCGTTGATGGTGAAGCGGTCGATCTTGATCGGCGAGGTGGCGTCGAACACCGAGCTCAGTGTCACCCTGCCGGTGTCGAGGGCCATCGCGGTATTGAAGATCTTGAAGGTCGAGCCCTGCTCGTAGACACCCAGCGTGGCGCGGTTGAACAGCGCCTCGTTGGTGATGGTCTTGGCCGAGTTGGGATCGTAGGTCGGCAGCGAGGCCATGGCGAGAACCTCGCCGTTGGTCGCATCCATGACGATGGCGGTGGCGCCGATTGCCTTGAACTTCTCGGCCGCACGCGCGATCTCGCGCTCGACCAGGCGCTGCAGGCGGAGGTCGATCGCGAGCTGCAGCGGTTCGCCGCTCTGCAGCTGCTGGTCGAAGTAACGCTCCACGCCCGCCAGGCCGGCATTGTCGACGCTGGCATAGCCCAGGACATGCGCCGCCGCCGTGCCCTGCGGATAGATGCGGCGCTCCTCAGCCTGGAACTCGAGGCCCGGGATGCCGAGCCGGTTGACGCGGTCATGCTCGCGCGGGCTGAGGCCGCGCTTGATCCAGACGAACGTCTTGTCCTCTTCGAGCTTGGCCTTGATGTCCTCGTATTTCAGGTCGGGCAGCGCCGAGGCGATCTTTTTGGCCGCATCCTGCGGGTCGAGCAGCAGGCGCGGATTGACGAAGGCTGACATCACCGGGATCGATGTCGCCAGCACTGCGCCGTTGCGGTCGACGATGTCGGCACGCTCCGACTGGATCGAGCCGCCGCGGGCGGCGACGCGCTGCGTCGGCTCCGCGCCGTCGCGCAGCAGCGAGACGTAGCCCATGCGCAAGCCGACGGCCACGAACACCATGGCGAACAGCGCCGAAGTGACGACCAGGCGCTGCCGGGCGGTCTCCTGGGCATCGCCCTTGAGCCGCTCCTGCGCCGATCCGTAACGCGCGCCGGCCGCCGCGTTTGCCGCGGCGGCCGGTTCGGGCGAGGCAGGCTTGCGCCACAGCTTCATCGACGGTCCTTCTCGTTTCGCGAAAGGATCT
>JADHLS010000020.1 GCA_016780605.1 Reyranella sp. | reverse complement strand
CGCCGGTGCGATCGGCCTGGGACGCCGCGGCGATGCCGATCAGCTGGCCGAAGAACTGCAGTGCCGTCGCCAGCGCCACGGCGCGCGGCAGGTTGGCGCCGGCCACCGCGGGCAGCAGCGCATCGCGCGTCGGGACGGCGAAGGCGCCGATCGAGCCGGCCGCCAGCCCGTAGGCGATCAGCAGCGGATAGGAGAGCCCTCCCATCGCCAGCACGGCCGCCAGGACGAGCGGCGGCACGCCATAGAGGAAGTGGTAGCGCAACAGCAGGCGCCGGGCATTGCCGCGATCGGCGACCAGCCCGCCCAGCGGCAGGAAAAGGATGCCGGGCGCCATCAGGGCCACCTGGGCGATACCGACGGCAAAGGCATCCATGTGCAGGACGATCGCCGCCAGCCAGGCGAACAGCACTTGCTGGATGCCCAGCGGCACGAACCAGCTGCCCAGACCCGTCAGGTAAAGGGCAAAAGCGGAAGAGCGGGAGGGCACGGTCGCAATCTTGCCTAGATCGTAGTTCAACTATATCTTGTAACGGTTTAGTGCCGCTTGCTCATCCAATAGTCAAAGAAAGCTGCGCCTCCCCGGCCCCTCCGGAAGCGCGGCGGTGGAGCGGAAGGACATGTCGACATTCAACCGCACCACGCTGGTGAAGGTGCTGGAAATCCTCGACAGCAGCAACGCCGGTGAGGCGCTGGCCGCGGCCAAGCTCGCCTCGACCATGGTGCGCGAGGCCGGTCTCACCTGGGACGAAGTGCTGGCGCCGGAGATACGCGGCCAGGCAGCGGTTGCCACCCGCGCCGTCAGTTCCGGTCCGTTCGGCTATCGCCGCGACCGCGAGCTGTCGCCGCACGAGCAATTCTTCATGGTGCTGCTGAGCCCGCGCACGCCGCTCGAGATCAAGCGCAAGCTCAGGACCTGGGAAGCCCGCGTGCTCGACGGCGAGATCACGCCGCAGGAGACCCAGGACCTGCGCTTCATGTATCAGAGCTTCGTCGTCGGCTAGCGACGACCTACTAGGCGGCCGCCACCAGCACGTTGTTCTCGCGCTCCAGCACCCGCCGCACCGCCGGCCGGGCCAGCATGCGGTCCTTCCAGGCGGTGTAGTTCTTGAGCTCCTCGACCGGCAGGCCGATGCGCTTGCCCCAGCCGTAGAAGACGAGCGCGTAGCCGTCGACCACACTGAACTCGTCGCCCAGGATCCATTGCTTGGTGCCGATGATCCCGTCGATCTCCTTCAGGCAATTGTGGAAGTTGCTGCGGCCGACTTCCTTCAGGTGATCGAATACCCTGGTGTCGGTGGCGAAGCGCTCGGGCCGCGAGATGTGGGTGAAGGACGGGTGAACGTTGTTGGAGAACCAGGCCATCAGCGAGATCGCCCGCGCCCGCCGTACGGGATCCTTGGGCATCAGCTGCGGGGCATATTTCGACGCGATGAAATCGAGGATGGCGGTGTTCTCCACGATCGTGCCCTCGTCGATCACCAGCGCCGGCACGCGGCCGCGCGGGTTGATCTTGAGATAGTCCGGCGTCTTCTGCTCGTTCTTGGCGAAGGCCAGCGGCTGCGAATCATACTTGGCACCGCTTTCCTCCAGGCCGATATGAGACGCGGTCGAGCACGCGCCGGGGGCGTAATAAAGCTTCAGCATGATTTCCTCCTCAACGGTCTTCCTTTCGGCCCGAGTCGGGCCGGCGCCGGCGCAGCGTTCGCAGGATGGCGATGAATAGCAAGGCGGCGACCGGCCAGTGGAACCAGACGCTGCGCAGGCCGGTGAAAACATTGATCAGGACCAGAAAGGCGGCAATCACCAGCAACGTCGTGACGTCGCGCGGCAGGTTCGAGAACCATTGCAAGACCGCGCCCATCGGCGTCGATGGCGGCGGGCTGATATCGCCCCTGGAGGCGTGACTTTCGCCCCCGGCGACGGCGCGCCGCTCGACAGGATCGCCGCCAATGGCGACCCGATAGGTGGTCACGGGAGCGACGTTCTTCATCTGCTGCTGACCGAGAGGGTCGAAGCCGACGGACAATTTGTTGTGCACTTGGTCGTAGACGGGACCCGAGACCAGGATGCCGCCGGGCTCGGCAAGCTCCTGCAGGCGCGCCGCGATGTTGACCCCATCGCCGTAGATATCGTCCCCCTCGACCATCACGTCGCCGAGGTTGATGCCGATGCGAAAACGCATGTGGGGCGCCGGGGTGGCGCCCGGGTCCTGGCTGGACACTTCCTGCTGGATCTCGACCGCGCACTGCACGGCCTCGACGACGCTCGCGAACTCGGCGATGACGGCATCGCCCCAGGTGTTCACGACCCGCCCGTCGTGGCGTTCGATCAACCCCGCCATGGCGGTGCGGTGGCGGCGCAGCGTCGCCAGCGTTCCCGACTCGTCCGCCTCCATGAGGCGGGAATATCCGTGCACATCGGCGCACAGGACCGTGGTCAACCGACGTTTCACCCTGTCGTCGGCCATCGGCGGGCTACAGCGGCGTGGCGGCGCCGTTCGGCTTGCCGCGATGTAGGAATTCGCGTCCGATCTTCACCCGCCTCTCGCCATCGTACTCGACGATGTCGGCGGTGGCATAGGTCTCCGTCCAATTCGACGGCAGGAACGAGCCCGAGCCGACCACGTCGATCGGCGCCTTGGCCTCGGCCATCACCCGGCACTTGGCCGGGCCGAAGCCCGAGGAGGCCACGATCTTCACCTTGTCGAAGCCGGCACGGTCGAGTTCGGCGCGCAGATGGAAGATCGCCGCCGCCGACACGCCGGTACCGACGAGGAAGCGGAGCTCCTCCTCGCTGCGATAGCCACGGATCGATTCGGGCGAGAAGCGCTCCAGAACCGCATAGGACGACGCCGGATCGAGCCCTTCGACATAGCGGCCGCCGGTGGTGTCGAGGCGGAACGAGAGCAGTCCCTTGGCGGCGAGGTCGGGGAAACGTCGGCAGACTTCGAGGGAATCGGAGATCTCGCGGGCGAAGTAGTCGACCAGCACGGTCATCGGTTCGCCCGGGAAGGTCTCGTGATACATCTCGGCCGCGCGCAACGTCGAGCCGGCATAACCGATCAGGGCGTGCGGCATGGTGCCGAGCCCCTGGTCGCGACCGAAGAAATGCGCCGTGGCATGCGTGGCGTTGCCGATGAAGCCCACCGCGCCCACCTTGCGCTTGGCCCGCGCCGAGCCGACCGACGCGGCATAGGCCATCATCTCGGCCATCTCCTGGCCTGCGCAGTGCCGCGCATCCATGGCGAGGAAGGCCGACTTCGGCATGTCGGCGCACATCGTCCAGGCGTTGTAGGCGGCGACGCAGGCCGGCCCGAGCTTCTGCAGGAAGATGGTCTCGAGATCGACCAGATGGAAGAAGGAGCCGGTGATGTACATCATCGGCTCGCCGGCGCCGACCCACTTGCCCTCGCCGTAGCGCAGGTCGACATCGACCGAGGTGTTGCGCGAGCGGCCGAGCTCCTCCAGCCACTGCAAGGCGAGCCGCGGCGCGAAGACCACCGGCCGGCGCATGAAGATCGCGTAGGTCACGCGGACATCGCCGAAGCGGCCGATCACCTGCTTCGAGCGATTGAAGTAGTGATCGGTATACCGCTCGATCTCGCGGTCGGTCGGATGCGTCGTCATCGGTCCTCCCCTGGCCCGACCATGCCGCGGCTAGACGGCTGGTCGCGCCCGGGCGACTGACAGGCGCTCGGACTTCAACTGCTCGGCGAGCAGGAAGGCGAGCTCCAGCGCCTGGCTGGCGTTGAGGCGCGGATCGCACTGCGTCTCGTAGCGCTCGTTGAGATTGTCGACCGTGATGTCGGTGGCGCCGCCGATGCACTCGGTGACCTCCTGGCCGGTCATCTCGAAATGCACGCCGCCGGGATGGGTGCCCTCGGCGCGGTGCACGGCGAAGAAGTCCTTCACCTCGCTCAGGATGGCGTCGAAGTGGCGGGTCTTCTTGCCGTTGGCCGCCGTCACGGTGTTGCCGTGCATGGGATCGCACGTCCAGACCACCGAGCAGCCTTCTTTCTTGGCCGCGCGCAGGAGCGCCGGCAGCTTGTCGCCGACCTTGCCCGCGCCCATGCGGCTGATGACGACGATGCGCCCGGGCTCGTTGGCCGGGTTCAGGCTCTCGTTTAGACGCAGGAAGTCGTCGACCGACAGCGAGGGTCCGGCCTTGAAGCCCAGAGGATTGCGCACGCCGCGGAAGAATTCGACATGCGCACCGTCGGGCTGGCGCGTGCGATCGCCGATCCACAGAAGATGAGCGGAGCAGTCGTACCAGTCGCCCGAGGTCGAATCGACGCGGGTCAGCGCCTCCTCGTACTGCAGCAGCAGCCCCTCGTGGCAGGTGAAGAAATCCGTCTCGGCGATCTGCGGCGTGGTCATCGAGTTCAGGCCACAGGCCGCCATGAAGTTCAGCGTCTCGTCGAGGCGCGCGGCGAGGTCGTGATAGCGATCCGACGCCGGCGAGTTCCTGACGAAGTCGAGGTTCCAGCGATTGACCTCGTGCAGGTCGGCATAGCCACCCTGGGCGAAGGCGCGCAGGAGATTGAGCGTCGCGGCCGACTGGTTGTAGGCCTGCACCATGCGCTCCGGATCGGGCTGCCGCGCCTCCGGCGTGAACTCGAAGCCGTTGACGTTGTCGCCGCGGTAGGACGGCAGCTGGACGTCGCCGATCTTCTCGACGTCCGAGGAGCGCGGCTTGGCGAACTGGCCGGCCATGCGGCCCACCTTCACCACGGGCACGCCGGCGCCATAGGTCAGCACGACGGCCATCTGCAGCAGCACGCGGAACGTGTCGCGGATGTTGTTGGCGCTGAAATCGACGAAGCTTTCGGCGCAGTCGCCGCCCTGCAGCAGGAAGGCGTCGCCCGCGGCCACCTTGGCCAGCGCCGCCTTGAGCTTGCGCGCCTCGCCGGCAAAGACCAGCGGCGGATAGCGGCGCAGGCGCGCCTCGGCGCCCGCCAGCACCGTGGCATCGGGATACACCGGCATCTGCTGGGCCGGCCGGTTGCGCCAGCTGGTCAGCGACCAGTCGGCGGCACTCGAACTGCGGGACTGCGCTTTCGCGGCCGTCTTCGACGGGCCCTGAATCGCGGTCATTTTCCTTCCTCCTGCACCCGGCCGGCGGCGGGCCGCCGGGGTCGGTGAACCTATACGCGCCGTGGATAAAAGCCAACGGCCGGCCGGCAGCCTACTCCGCGGCCTTGCGGCTGGGGGCCGGCTCGACACGGGCCGTGCGCATGGTGACGAACTCCTCGCCGGCCGTGGGATGGATGCCCACGGTGGCATCGAACGTCGCCTTGGTGGCACCCGCCTTCACGGCGACGGCGAGCCCCTGGATCAGCTCGGCGGCATCGTCGCCCACCATGTGCACGCCCACGACCTTGTCGGTCGCCGCCTCGACGATCAGCTTCATGAAGGTGCGCTGCTGGCGACCCGACAAGGTGTACTTCATCGGCCGGAAGGCCGAGGTGAAGACCCGCACCTCGCCCAGGCGCATCTTGGCCTCCTCCTCCGTCAGCCCGACATTGGCGAGCTCGGGCTGGCAGAACACCGCCGACGGCACGTCGCGATGGTCGGGCTTGCGCGGCTTCCTCCCGAACTCGGTGTCGGAGAAGCAGTGGCCCTCCATGATCGCGACCGGCGTCAGGTTGATGCGGTCGGTCACGTCGCCCACCGCCCAGATGTTGTCGGCGGTGGTCTTGGACCATTCGTCGACGGCGATCGCGCCCGCCTTGTCGAGCTGCACGCCCGCCTTCTCCAGCCCGATGCCCTTGGTGTTGGGCGCGCGGCCCGTCGCATACATCACCAGTTCGGTCTCGAACATGCCGCCCAACTGCGTGTGCACGGTGAACGGCGCTTTGCCATTGGTGGCCTCGATGCGCGCGATCTGCATCTCGGTGCGGATCTTGATGCCGCTCTCCTTCAGCGCGTCATGCACGGCGGTGCGGCATTCCTCGTCGAAGCCGCGCAGCACGCGATCGCGCCGCAGCACCAGATCGACCTCGCTGCCCAAGCCGTTGAAGATGCCGGCGAACTCGACCGCGATGTAGCCGCCGCCGACGATGGTGATGCGCTTGGGCAGCTCCGGCAGGTGGAACGCCTCGTTGGAGGTGATGGCAAACTCGCGGCCGGGGATCTCGGGCACCACGGGCGCGCCGCCGGTCGCCACCAGGATCTTGTCAGCGGTGACCGTCTTGCCGGCGATCTCAATGGTATGACGATCCATCAGCCGGCCGCGCCCCATGTGCAGCTTCACGCCCGCGCTCTCGAGCAGGCGGATGTAGACGCCGTTCAGCCGATCGACCTCCTTGGCGACGTTGTCGCGCAGGGTCGCCCACGAATGGCTGGGCTCGGCAAGCGTCCAGCCGTAGGCCGCCGCATCCTCGAATTCGTGCGCGAACTTAGAGCCGTAGACCAGGAGCTTCTTGGGGACACAGCCGCGGATCACGCAGGTGCCGCCGACGCGGAAATCCTCGCAGATGCCGACGCGCGCGCCATGGCCCGCGGCGATGCGCGAGGCCCGCACGCCGCCCGAGCCGGCGCCAATCACGAACAGATCATAGTCATAGGCCATGGGAGTACCTTGAGAACAAAACCAAAACACCGCCCAAATTCGGTCGTGGGTCGGACTATATCGGCGCTTAAACGGCGCGGTAAGGGCAATGGAGCGTGTGTAACCATGGCCTGATACAACCTAAAGGATATGCCCCATGCTGAAGTTCCTGGTCATCCCGCTTGCTGCCCTGGCCGTTGCCAGCCCCGTCCTGGCCGCCCCCGGCGATCCGCCGGCGCCGGCCCCCGCCGCCGGTCCCGAGAAGCCCAGCCGCACCAACAGCGGCATCATGCGCTACGACACCAACAAGGACGGCGTGGTCGATCTCGCCGAATGGCGGGCGGGCCAAGAGGCGCGCTTCAAGCAGCTCGACACCAACCGCGACGGCAAGCTCTCCCAGGAGGAGCTGTTCGCGCGCACGCCCGCCATCGGCAACAGCGTGCTGCCGAGCGACCGCCAGGCCGGCCGCCAGTCGTCCTATTTCCAGCGCATGGATACCGACAAGGACGGCTTCATCAGCCTCGCCGAGTTCATGGCCCAGGCCGATCGCAACTTCGCGCGCTGCGACGTCAACAAGGATGGCAAGACCGACACCGCTGAGTGCCGCCAGGCGCTGCAGCGCAATCGCCCGGCGCAAGCCGCGCAGTAAGGTCGCGTCAGCCCGGTCGGAGTCGCCGGTGCGCGACTCCGACCGGAGGACGGCGTCAGCTGCTCTCTGCGTGCATGACCTCGCCGAACAGTTCCCAAGTCTCGCCCTTGAAGCGCGAGAGCTGGACGGCCTGGATCGGGTAGAAGTCGGTCGGGCTGGTCGAGACGTTGATGCCCGGCAGCAGCAAGGGGATGCGGAAGTTCTGGAAGTTGGCGGCCTGCCGCATGACGTTCTCGCGCGTCAGGTTGTCGCCGCACTTCTTCAGGGTCTCGCGCATCATGGTGGCGACGGCGTAGGCGAAGATGTAGTTGGCATCGGCCTGGTTGGCCTGCGGCATGAACTTGGTCATGTACTCGCGCCACATCTTCATCTCGTCGTCGTTGTCCCACTGGTGATCGGTGGGATCCTTCAGGTAGGCGGCGGTCAGGATGCCTTGTCCGTTGTCGAAGCCCGCCGGCTTCATGACCGAGGCTACCGAGGCCGAGACGTTGTTGAGGTATTGCACCGGCTTCCAGCCGATCTCGGCCGCCTTGCGGATCGACTGCGCGGCGAACTTCGGCGTCGAGATGTTGAAGAACACGTTGGCGCCGGAATCCTTCATCTGGATGACCTGGCTGTCGACCGTCGGGTCGGTCACCTCGTAGGTCACGTGCTTCACGATGCGGCCGGCTTCCTTGCCGAGGCCGTCCTTGAAGCCCTCGAAGTAGTCCTTGCCGTAGTCGTCGTTCTGCATCAGCACCGCGACCTTGGCGTCGGGCGTGTTCTTCAGTGCGTGCTTGGCGTAGATCACGCCCTCGGTGTGGTAGTCGGGCTGGAAGCCCATCGTCCACGGGAACTCCTTGGGCTTGCCCCACTTCGAGGCGCCGGTCGAGACGAAGAGGTGCGGCACCTTCTTCTGGTTGACATACTTGTGGATCGCCGTGTTGGTCGGCGTGCCGAGCGTGTTGAACAGGCAAAGCACCTTGTCCTGCTCGACCAGCTGGCGCGTCACCTCGACCGATTTCGGCGGCGAGTAGCCGTCGTCGAGGGTGACGAACACGACCTTGCGGCCGTTGATGCCGCCAGTGTCGTTCACCATCTTCCAGAACACCTGGTGCGCCTGGCCGATCACGCCATAGGCCGAGGCCGGCCCGCTGTAGGGACAGAAGTGACCGATCTTGATCTCCTTGTCGGTCGCTCCGTCGTCATACTTCTTCTGGGCGAATGCCGACCGCGATACGCTGAGCAAGGCGGCGGCGGAAACACCACTCACGAAACCACGCCTACTGGTAATCAACGCTCCCTCCTTCGTATGGATTTCTCCGTCGAGGGTCCCTTGAAATTCCGCGTCTGAAAACGAAAAAGGCCGCCTCGCGGGCGGCCTTTTCCACCATGTGAAAAAGCAATCAGGTGCTTTCGGCGTGCATGACGTCGCCGAACAGCTCCCAGGTCTCGCCCTTGAAGCGCTGCAGCTGGACCGCCTGGATCGGGTAGTAGTCGGTCGGGCTGGTGCTCACCGTAATGCCGGGCAGCGCCATCGGCAGTTTCCACTTCTGGAAGTTCGCCGCTTGGCGCATGAGGTTCTCGCGCGTGAGGTCGTTGCCGCATTTCTTCAGCGTCTCGTGCATCAGGCTGACCACCGAATAGGCAAAGACGTTGGAGGCATCCGACAGGCTGGCACCGGCATTGTACTTGCCCATCCACTCCTTCCACATCTTCATGTCGGCATTGTCGTCCCATTGCTTGTCGGTGGGATCCATCAGGTACGCAGCGGTCAGCACGCCCTGCACGTTCTCGAAGCCCGCAGGCTTCATGACCGTGGCGACGCTGGCCGAGACGTTGTTCAGGTACTGCGCCGGCTTCCAGCCGATGTCGGCCGCCTTGCGCATCGCCTGGGCGGCGAACTTCGGCGTCGAGATGTTGAAGAAGACGTTGGCGCCCGAGTCCTTCAGCTGGATGACCTGGCTATCGACCGTCGGATCCGTCACCTCGTAGGTGACGTGCTTGACGACACGGCCGACTTCCTTGCCGAGGCCCTCGCGCATGCCTTCCCAGTAGTCCTTGCCGTAGTCGTCGTTCTGCATCAGCACGCCGATCTTGGAATCCTTGACGTTGGCCAGGATGTGCTTGGCGTAGATCACGGCTTCGGTGTGGTAATCGGGCTGGAAGCCCATCGTCCACGGGAACTCCTTGGGCTTGCCCCACTTCGAGGCGCCGGTCGCCACGAACAGCATCGGCACCTTCTTCTGATTCATGTACTTGTGGATCGCCGTATTAGTCGGCGTGCCGAGCGTATTGAAGGTGCACAGCACCTTGTCCTGCTCGACCAGCTGGCGGACCAGCTCGACGGTCTTGGACGGCGTGTAGCCGTCGTCGTAGCTGATGAAGTTGATCTTGCGGCCGTTCACGCCGCCCTGGGTCTCGTTGACGTATTTCCAGTATGCCTGGAGCGTCTTGCCGATCACGCCATAGGCCGAGGCCGGTCCGCTGTAGGGATTGGTGTGGCCGATCTTGATCTCGGTGTCGCTGGCGCCATCCGAATACTTCTTGTCGCCCTGTGCGAACGAGACGCCCGACGCTGACAAGACGGCAGCGGTCGAAGCACCGCCGAGAAACATACGCCTGTTGGTCCTCAACGCGTCCTCCTGTGTTTTGTTGTTTGCCTGGCGAGAATCGCCCGGATTACCTGCGCGGAAAAGGAGAAAGCTCGCGCAGCAATATACAGTTTTTCAATGTTGCAACGCGAAAGCCGCAAAAGAAAAGGCCGCCGGAAGCCGGCGGCCTTCACTTCTCTGGGAGGGGCGCCTGATCAGGTGCTTTCCGCGTGCATGACCTCGCCGAACAGCTCCCAGGTCTCGCCCTTGAAGCGCTGCAGCTGGACCGCCTGAATCGGATAGTAGTCGGTCGGGCTGGTGTTGATGGTGATGCCTGGCAGAAGGAGCGGCAGGCGGTACTTCTGGAAGCTCGCCGCCTGCTTCATGAGGTTGGCGCGCGTCAGCTCATTGCCGCAACGCTTGAGCGTCTCGGTCATCAGGACGGCAACGGCATAGCCGTAGATGTGATTGGCGTCGGCCTTGTTGGCGCCGGGCATGTTCTTGTCCATCCAGGCGCGCCATTCCTTCATCTCGGCGTTGTCGTCCCACGCCCTGTCGGTGGCATCCATGATGTAGGCGGCGGTGATGATGCCTTGGGCGTTGTCGAAGCCCGCGGGCTTCATGACAGCCGCAACCGAGGCCGAGACGTTGTTGAGGTAGTGCGCAGGCTTCCAGTCGATGTCGGCCGCCTTGCGGATGCCCTGGGCTGCCGCCTTCGGCCCCGAGACGTTGAAGAAGACGTTGGCGCCAGAGTCCTTGAGCTGGATGATCTGCGAATCGACCGTGGGATCCGTCGCCTCGAAAGTCACGATCTTGACGATGCGGCTCGCCTCGTTGCCGAGGCCCTCCTTGAAGCCACCGAGATAGTCGCGGCCGTAATCGTCGTTCTGATGCAGCACCCCGATCTTGGCGTCCTTGATGTTGGCCAGGATGTGCTTGGCATAGATCACCGCTTCGGTGTGGTAGTCGGGCTGGAAGCCCATGGTCCAAGGGAAGTTCTTGGGATCGCCCCACTTCGACGCGCCGGTAGCAACGTAGAGCTGCGGCACCTTCTTCTGGTTCATGTATTTGTGGATCGCCGTGTTGCACGGCGTGCCGAGCGACTGGAACAGGGCGAAGATCTTGTCCTGCTCGACCAGCTGGCGGACCATCTCCACCGTCTTCGGCGGGCTGTAGCCGTCGTCGAGCGAGATGAACTTGATCTTGCGGCCGTTGACGCCGCCGGCGTCGTTGACGCTCTTGAAATAGGCGTCGATCGTCTTGGCGATCTGGGCATAGGCCGAGGCCGGGCCGCTATAGGGATTGGTGTTGCCGATCTTGATCTCGGTGTCGCTCGCGCCGTCGTCGTACTTCTTCTGCGCGAAGGCCGAAGTCGAGCCCGACGCCAGGGCCAGCGCCGAAGCGCCCGCCACGAAACCCCGCCTGCTTGTACGCATTTGTTTCCTCCCATGAAAAGGCGCGGGAGCTTCGTCCAAATGCCGCCAAAAAAGAAGGCCGCCCAGCGGCGGCCTTCTGACCAAGATGTCGCAGCTTAGGTGCTTTCCGCGTGCATGAGGTCGCCGAACAGCTCCCAGGACTCGCCCTTGAAGCGCTGCAATTGCACGGCCTGCACCGGGTAGAAATCGGTCGGGCTGGTCGAAACGGTGATGCCCGGCAGGAGGCCCGGCACCCTGAGCTTCTGGTGGTTCGCGGCCTGGCGCATCAGGTTCTCGCGCGTCAGGTTATCGCCGCACTTCTTCAGGGTCTGCTCCATCAGGTACGACACCGAATAGGCATAGACGAAGTTGACGTCGCCCAGGTTGGCGCTCGGCATGTACTTGGCCATCCAGTCGCGCCACGCCTTCATCTCGGCGTCGTCGTCCCACTGCTTGTCGGTCGGATCCTTCAGCCAGGCGGCGGTGATGACGCCCTGCACGTTCTCGAAGCCGGCGGGCTTCATCGTCGTGGTCACCTGCCCCGCCACGTTGTTCAGGTACTGTGCCGGTCGCCAGCCGATCTCGGCCGCCTTACGCATGGATTGCGCGGCGAACTTCGGGATCGAGATGTTGAAGAAGACGTTGGCGCCGGAATCCTTGAGCTGGATGGTCTGCGAATCGACCGTGGGATCGGTGACCTCGTAGGTCACGTGCTTCACCACCCGGTCGGCCTCCTTGCCCAGGCCTTCCTTGAAGCCTTCCCAATAGTCCTTTCCGTAGTCGTCGTTCTGCATCAGCACGCCGATCTTGGGATCCTTGACGTTGGCCAGGATGTGCTTGGCGTAGATCACCGCCTCGGTGTGGTAGTCGGGCTGATAGCCCATCGTCCACGGGAACTCCTTGGGTTTGCCCCACTTCGAGGCGCCGGTCGCCACGAACAGCATCGGCACCTTCTTCTGATTCATGTACTTGTGGATCGCCGTGTTGGTCGGCGTGCCCAGCGTATTGCAGGTGCACAGCACCTTGTCCTGCTCGACCAGCTGGCGCACGCACTCAACGGTCTTGGCGGGATTGTAGCCGTCATCGAGCGTGATGAACTTGATCATGCGGCCATTGATGCCGCCCCTGTCATTGACGCTCTTCCAGTAGGCCTCTTCACACTTGCCGATGACACCGTAGGAAGACGCCGGCCCACTGTACGGGTTGGTATGACCGATCTTGATCTCCTTGTCGGTCGCCCCGTCATCGTACTTCTTCTGCGCGAACGCTACTCGGGAACCCGAAAGCATCGTCGTGGCGGCAAGGCCGCCCACGAAGGTACGCCTATTGGTCTTCATGGTGCTGCTCCCTGTTGGGTTTACGCCATCAACTACTCCTCGCTGTTGAAACGGTTGATCCGCGGGCCGGCCTTACCGGGTCGCGTGTTGCTTCTGCGTCGCCGCCTGCTGCTGCGCCTGCGGGCCGCGCATGCTGCTGCGCATGCTCTGCACCAGGTAATAAACACCGCCGACGATGCCCATCGGCATCAGGTACATCAGCACGATCAGCAGGATGCCGAACACGGTATAGGCCGACAGGTCGAACTGCAGGCCGAGGTCGTTCTTCGCGAAGGTCGAGAGCGCCTGGGCGGAGTTGTCGACCAGCACATAGAAGATGCCGCCCACGACCGAGCCTGCCAGCGAACCGATGCCGCCCACGACCAGGCCGATCAGGAACTTGATCGACAGGAAGATGTTGAAGCTGTCGGGCGCCACGAAGGCGATGGCCGAGGCCGAGAGCGCGCCCGCGATGCCGGTGTAGGCGGCGCTGATGCCGAAGGTGACCGTCTTGTAGAGCGCGGTGTCGATGCCCATTGTGTCGGCGGCGATGGCGTAGTCGCGGATCGCCTTCATGGCCCGTCCGCTGCGGCTGTTCAGCATGTTGGCGGCGCCCCAGTAGAGCAGCACCATCACGATCAGGACGTAGTAGTAGAGCCACTGGTCTTCGCTCATCGGCAGGCCGAACGGCACCTCGGGCTTGTTGAGCACGATGCCCTGCACGCCGCCGGTCAGGCCTTCGAGCCATTTGTATTTCAGGATCTGCGGCACGGCGAGCGCCAGCGCGAAGGTGGCGAGCGCGAGGTAGTGCCCCTCGAGCTTCAGCGCCGGCAGGCCGAACAGGTAACCGACGATGAAGCAGACGATCGCCGCCGCCGGGATGGTTGCCCAGTAGGGCCAGTTGGCCTGGTCCATCAGGACCGCGGCGGTGTAGGCACCGACCGCATAGAACGCGCCGTGGCCCAGCGAGATCTGGCCGTTGAAGCCGGTCAGGAGGTTCAGTCCCAGCACGGCGATGGCCGCGATCATCATCGTGCTGACCAGGAACAGCCGATAGTCGGAGACGATGTCGGGCAGCACCGGCCGCAGCAGCGGCACCAGGAAGGCCGCCGCCAGCAGCCCCCACAGCCATTTCTTGGACGATGCGGCCATGGTCAGACCCTCTTCACGACGACGCGGCCGAAGATCCCCGCCGGTCGCACGGTGAGCACGAAGATCACGATGATCAGCGCGACGGTGAGCTTCTCGCCATTACCGATGATGTAGACGCCGGTCGCCTTCTCGAGCTGGTTGCCGGCGAAGGCCACCATGTTCTCGAGCACGCCGACGATGAAGCCGCCCAGCACCGCGCCGCCCGGGTTGCCAATGCCGCCCACCAGGGCGCCGGCGAAGGCGTAGAGCAGGATGCCCGCCATCATGTTGGGATCGAGATAGACGATATGCGCCACCATGATGCCCGCGACCGCGCCGACCGCCGCGGCGAGGCCCCAGCCCAGCGCCAGCATCCAGTCGACGCGCACGCCGACCAGCCGGGCCATCTGCGGGTTCTGCGCGGCGGCGCGCATGGCAAGCCCCAGCGGCGTATAGCGGAAGAAGGCGAACAGCAGGCCCAGCACGATCAGGGTCACCAGCACCACGCCGAGTTGATGCGGGCCGATCACGCCCGCGATGCCGAAGCTGCTCTTGGGGAAGGGCGAGGGATATTCCTTGATCAGGTAGCTCCAGATGGCGCCCGCCACCGAGTTGAAGATCGCCAGCAGGCCGATGAAGACCACGACGATCGACAGGACCGGCGCGTTGTGCAGAGGTCGCAGGATCACCCGTTCGATCACCACGCCCATCACGAACGACAGCAGCACCGCGAGGATGAAGGCGATCCAGAAGCTCACGCCCCAGCTCATCAGCTGCCAGCTGATGTAAGTCGAGAACATCGCCATCTCGCCCTGGGCGAAATTGATGTGGTCGGTCGACACGTAGATCATGACCAGCGCCAGGGCGACGCAGGCATAGATGGCGCCGTTGGCCAGGCCCGATGCGATCTGCTGGAGGAACTGTTCCATCTTCTGCCTCAGTACCCGAGGTAGGATTTGCGGATGTTCTCGTCGTTCTTCACGACAGTCGAGGGGCCGGACATCACGACGCGCCCGGTCTCCAGCACATAGGCGTGATCGGCGAGGTCGAGGGCGAGCGCCGCATTCTGCTCGACCAGCAGGATGCTCACCTTCTCCTCCTCGTTGATGCGCCGCAGGATGCGGAAGATCTCGACCACGATCAGCGGCGCCAGGCCGAATGACGGCTCGTCGAGCAGCATCAGGCGCGGTCCCAGCATCAGGGCTCGGGCGATCGCCAGCATCTGCTGCTCGCCGCCCGACAGCGTCCCGGCCTGCTGCTGGATGCGCTCCTTCAGCCGCGGAAAATAGGCGAACACGCGCTCGAGCTCGCGATTGACCGCCTGCTTGTCCTTGCGCGTATAGGCCGCGATGCGCAGGTTCTCATCCACGGTGAGCGTGGTGAAAGTGCCGCGGCCCTCGGGCACGTGGGCAATGCGCAGCCGCACCACTTCCTCGGTCGGAAGGTTCTTGATGTCCTTTCCGTCGAAGCGCACCAGGCCCTCACGGCGGACCATGTTGCAAATGGCGCGCAGCGTCGTCGTCTTGCCGGCGCCGTTGGCGCCCAGCAGGGTGGTGATGCCGCCCGTCTCGATGTCGAAGCCCACGTCGTAAAGCGATTGGGTCTGGCCGTAGAACGCCTTCAGTCCCTTCACTTCCAGCAACGCGGCCATTTACGACGTCCCCAGATAGGCGCGGATCACCTCGGGATCGCGCTGCACTTCCGCCGGCGTGCCATCGGCGATCTTCTTGCCGAAGTCGATGGCGACCACCTTGTCCGAGACCGACATCACCAGGCTCATGTGATGCTCGACCAGCAACACGGTGACGTGCTGGGTGTCGCGCACGCGGCGGATCTGGCCCTTCAGCACCTCGATCTCGTCGTGGTTCAGGCCAGCCGCCGGCTCGTCGAGCAGCAGCAGCTTGGGGCTCGAAGCCAGCGCACGGGCGAGCTCGACGCGCTTGCGGATCGGGAACGGCAGGCCGCCGGCCACGGCGTTGGTGAAGGGCACGAGATCCATGAAGGCGATCAGCTCGTGCGCCCGCTCGGCGACATGCGCCTCTTCCGGCGCGACCTTGGGCAGGCGCAAGGCGTTGTCGAGGAAGCTCGTGGTGCTGACGCTGTGACAACCGACCTTGACGTTGTCGAGCACCGACATGCGGTCGAACAGCGCCACGTTCTGGAAGGTGCGGCCGATGCCGATGCGCGGGATGTCGTGGCGCGGGCGATTCAGGATCGTCACGCCCTCGAACTGGATGTCGCCGCCATTGGGTGTGTAGAGGCGGCTGAGGCAGTTGAAGAGCGTGGTCTTGCCGGCGCCGTTGGGACCGATCAATCCAGCGATCTGGCCGGGAAAGACATCGAAGGTCACGCCATCGAGCGCCACGATTCCACCGAAGCGGACCGAGACGTCGCGCACGCTAAGCAGCGGCGAGCCGCTGGATGAGGACGGTCCTGCCATGTTCACGCTGGTTTCGAAGGCCGGCTCATTCAATGCTCCGGCGCCGCGAAATTACCCTTGCCTCCCAAACACTTGCGACCCTTCTGCGGAATCGTCTGGCGAACGACGATGGCCTATTGCGTTGGGGGACGCAACTCAAATGCCGCCCACGCCATGCTTTGGGCGCGATTGCGCCGCAGGATCGATCCGCAGCGCGGACATTGACACGCTGCGCGTTGCCGCCGATACGACCACTACCCCTCTCCACGCGGGTTCACCGCCGATGAAACGCCTCTTCAGTTCGCTCTTCGTCACTGCCGCCGCAATCGCGTTGCCAGCCGTCGCCCAGACGCCGCCGACGCAAGGCTGGCCGGCCAACCGTCCGCCCGAAGCGGCGCCGCCGGCCAAGCCGCCGCAAGCGGCCGCACCACCCGCCGCAGCGACGCCCGCTCCCGCGCCCGCTCCGGGCGGCCAGGCGCAGCAGGCCGGTCAGCCCGCGCCGGCGATTCCCCTGCCGCAATGGTTCGTCGAGATCGACACCGAGAAGAAAGGCGAGGTCTCGCGCGCCGACTTTCTGAAATACCGCATGAAGTCGTTCGAGGAGCTCGACGCCAACAAGGACGGCAAGCTGTCGCTCGAGGAATTCCTCAGGGTTGCCGAGCCGCCCTTCTCGCAGGACGTGCCGGGCGCCCCCAACGTCGAGGAACGCCGCAACCGCGCCAAGGCCGAGTTCCAGAATCTCGATACCAACCGCGACGGCTTCATCGAGCGCGCCGAGGCCGAGGCGCTGGTCCATGCCGAGTTCAACCAGTACGACACGGACCGCGACAACAAAGTGACCGAGCCCGAGGTGCGCTTGATCGTGCAGCGCTCGCTGCAGCGCGAGGCAGCCGCGCGCAGTGAGGTCGAGCAGCGCCGCCGCCAGGGCATGGCCGCGATCAACGACTTCATCGACATGCAGCTGCGCGAAGCCGACAAGCTCGACAAGAACGGCGACGGCAAGATCAGCCAGCAGGAATATCTCGTCCTCACCGGCCCGGCGGACGGCCCGCAGGCCAAGGGCCTGCTGCCCTACGACATCCGCAAGCAGCTGGTGCTGCGCAAGTTCGCCGAGATCGACACCAACAAGGACGGCCAGCTCGATCGCGTCGAGCTGACCGGCTCGGCGGTCCGCCAGTTCCTGGAGATCGACGACAACAAGGACCGCTTCCTCACCGAGGACGAGTTCAAGAAGGCCCAGGAGAACGAGACCAAGAAGATGCGGGCGGTGATCCAGGCAATGCAGCCGGCCCAGGCGCCGCAGCCGCCGCGTCCCGCCCCGGCGCAACCACGCGCCGCCCAGCCGCAACAGGCCGCACCGCCGCAGCCGCAGGGCCTGGCGCCAGGCCTGCCGCAGGG
>JADHLS010000019.1 GCA_016780605.1 Reyranella sp. | reverse complement strand
TGTTTCAGCAACACATGAGCGCCACGGAGTGGCGCGCTCCCAGCAATGAGCGCCCACCATGCTGATGCTGGGAATGATCGCCCGGCGTGTGCTGGGCGGCGTTTTAACCTTGCTGATCGTGTCGGTCGTCGTCTTCGCCGGTACGAATATCCTGCCGGGCGATGCCACCGAGGCGATCCTCGGCCAATCGGCATCGCCCGAGGCGGTGGCCGGCCTGCGCAAGGCGCTCGGCCTCGACCTGCCGGCGCACGAGCGCTATCTGCGCTGGCTCGCCGGCCTCCTGTCCGGCGATCCCGGCGTGTCGCTGGTCAACCGCCTGCCGGTCGCCCAGCTGATCGGGCCGCGCTTTGCCAACTCGTTGCTGCTGACCGGGCTCACGGCTGCGGTCGCCGTGCCGCTGGCGCTGCTGATCGGCATCACCACGGCGATCTGGCGCGGCACGCTCTACGACCGCGTCGCCAACGTCACCGCGGTGTCGCTGGTGGCCGTCCCGGAGTTCCTGCTGGCGACGGTGGGCGTGATCGTGTTCGCCGTTCAGCTGCACTGGGTCTCGGCGCTGGCCAAGCCGTCGATCGGTTCTCTGGGCGAGGCCCTGCAGAACTTCACTTTGCCGGTGCTGACGCTCTGTTTCGCCGTCACCGCGCAGATGGCGCGCATGACCCGCGCCGCCCTGCTCGGCGTCCTCGATTCCTCCTATATCGAAATGGCGCGCCTGAAGGGCGTGCGGCCGGCGCGGCTGGTGCTGCACCACGCGCTGCGCAACGCCGCGGGGCCCATCGCCAACGCCGTGGCGCTCAACCTGTCGTCGCTGCTGGGCGGCGTGATCATCGTCGAGGTGATCTTCAGCTACCCCGGCCTCGCCAAGCTCGCGGTCGATGCGGTCGAGACGCGCGACATGCCGCTGGTCCAGGCCTGCGCCATGATCTTCTGCACGACCTTCATGCTGCTGGTGCTGGTCGCCGACATCTGCTCGATCCTGTCCAATCCGCGGCTGCGCACCCGATGAGGGACAGCGCCGCCATCACCTCACCACGGCGGCGCCGTCTGTCGGCAGCCGCGCGGGTTGGCATCGCCGTGGTGCTGGCTTGGGCAGGCTTGGCCGTGTTCGGCCCCTATCTGGCGCCTTATCGCGCGGGCGACGTGACCAATGCCGGGGTGTTTGGGTCGATGACCGCGGCCCATCCCTTCGGCACCGACTATCTCGGCCGTGACATGCTGAGCCGCATCCTCTACGGCGCGCGCTACACCGTGGGCGTCGCCATGGTGGCGACGGTGCTGGCCTGCCTGGGCGGCGTCACGCTCGGCATCCTGTCGGCGGTCCGGCGAGGCTGGACGGATTCGCTGCTGGGCCGCGCCGCCGATGCACTGATCTCCATTCCGCACCTGATGTTCGCCCTGGTCGTCGTCGCCGCCTTCGGCACGTCTCTGCCGGTGCTGATCCTGATGGCGGCGCTGAGTTACGTGCCGGGCTCCTACCGGTTCGCGCGAGCGCTGGCGATCGACGTCAACGCCATGGACTTCATCGAGGTCGCGCGCGCCCGCGGCGAGCGGACCGCCTACGTCGTGTGGGCGGAGATCCTGCCCAACATGATCGTGCCGCTCTTGACCGACTTCGGCCTGCGCTTCGTGTTCGTGGTGCTGCTGCTGAGCGGCTTGAGCTTCCTCGGCCTCGGAATCCAGCCGCCCAACGCCGACTGGGGCGCGCTGGTGCGCGAGAACATCACCGGCATCTACGAGGCCGCACCCGCAGTGCTGATGCCCGCCGTGGCGATTGCGGCGCTGACCATCAGCATCACCCTGCTGATCGACGGCTTCTCTGGCCGCGGTTCTGGCCACGGTTCTGGCCGCGGTCGCGCCATGGTCCGTTAGATGGCGCCCCTGGTCGAAGTCTCCGGCCTGCATGTCACCGCCACGGGCGAGAGTGGTGAGAGCGACATCGTGCGCGACATCGGCTTCTCCATCGAGCGCGGCGAAGTCCTGGCGCTGATCGGCGAATCGGGCTCGGGCAAGACCACCATCGCGCTCAGCCTGCTGGCCTATGCCCGGCATGGCTGTCGCATCGCCGGCGGCAGCGTACGCATCGGCAGCGACGAGGTGACGGCGATGTCGTCCGGCGAGCTGTCGCAGCTGCGCGGGCGCCGCGTTGCCTATGTGGCGCAAAGCGCGGCCGCGGCTTTCAATCCTTCGCTGCGCCTGATGGACCAGGTGACGGAGGGCGTGCGCATGCGCAGGCTGATGTCGCGCGCCGCCGCCGAGGCCAAGGCGCGCGACCTGTTCCGCGCGCTCGCGCTGCCCGACCCGGACCGCATTGGCGCGCGCTACCCGCACCAGGTCTCGGGTGGCCAGCTGCAGCGGCTGATGGCGGCGATGGCGCTGATGACCGATCCCGAGCTGGTGATCTTCGATGAGCCGACGACCGCGCTCGACGTCACGACCCAGGTCGAGGTGCTGCGCGCCTTCCGCGAGGCCGTGCGCGAGCGCCACACGACAGCCGTCTACGTCAGCCACGATCTCGCCGTGGTAGCGCAGATCGCCGATCGCATCGTCGTGCTGCGTGACGGCACGGTGCGCGAGGTCGGCTCGACGCCGCAGATTCTGTCGCAGCCTGCTGACCTCTATACCAGAGAGCTTCTTGCAGCTCGCAATCTTCTCCTCCCCAACGCAGTTGGGGAGGTGTCCGCGCAGCGGACGGAGGGGTCATGCCGCGTTGTCGATGAAGACCATGACCCCTCCGTCGCCGTAAGACGGCGACACCTCCCCACGCTTTCGCGTGGGGAGGAACGCCCCCAGCCACCGCTCCTGGAAGTACGCGGGCTGACGGCGGGCTATGGCCCGAGCACGCCCGTGCTGAGCGACGTCAGCCTGAAGATCCGCGCCGGTTCGGCGCTGGGGGTCATCGGCGAGTCCGGCTCGGGCAAGAGCACCCTGGCGCGTGTCATTGCGGGGCTGCTGCCCGCCGCTGCCGGCACCCTGATGCTCGATGGCGTGGCGCTGGCGCCGTCGCTGGAGGCGCGTGGCCTGGAGGAGCTGCGGCGCATCCAGATCGTCTTCCAGGCGGCCGACACCGCCCTGAACCCGTCGCACAGCGTCGAGCGCATCCTGAGCCGGCCGCTCGCCTTCTATCACCGACTGTCGCGCGGCGAGCAGCGACGGCGGGTGCGGCGCCTGCTCGACCTGGTGAAGCTGCCAATGGCGCTGCTCGATCGCCGGCCCGGCGAGCTCTCGGGCGGCCAGAAGCAGCGCGTCAATCTCGCCCGCGCGCTCGCGGCCGAGCCGGCGCTGATCCTGTGCGACGAGGTCACCTCGTCGCTCGACACGGTCGTGGGTGCGGCGATCCTGGAGCTGCTGGCGGAACTGCGCCGCGAACTCGGCTTGGCGTTGATGTTCATCAGCCACGATCTCGCGACCGTGCGGGCCGTCTGCGATGAGGTGATGATCCTCTATGCCGGCCAGGTCATGGAGCGGGGGCCCGGACACGCCGTGATGCAGGCGCCCCAGCACCCCTATGCCGACCTGCTGGCCGCCTCGATGCCGGAGCTGAGGCCGGGCTGGCTCGACGGCATCGACGCCGTGCGCCTTGCCGAAGCGCGCGGCGAAGCGGCACGTCCCGGCCAATCCGACCGTTGCGCCTTCGTCGCGCGCTGTCCCGTGCGCGACGAGCAGTGCCTCACCGAGGCGCCACCGATCCGTCGCTTCGCCAAGGGCTCCAACGTCCGATGTCATCGCACCGAGCAGGAGCTTCTGGCGCAGCAATCCGTTCGCCCGGGGGACGCCATCGTCGTCCCCCTTCGCCGTCTGAATCAGTGATCCCCAACACTCAGCCTCAAGCAGAGAGCGTAACATGCCCAGCACCAACACATTGGACGTCCTGGAGACCCGCCCGCCGCGGCTCAGCGATCCGCTACTGCAGCCCTTCCACCTGAAGGGCCTCAGCCTGCGCAACCGCATCATGAGCACCAGCCACGCCGCGACCATCGACGAGGGCGGGTTGCCCAAGGAGCGCTACCAGCGCTATCACGAGGAGAAGGCCAAGGGCGGCATTGCGCTTACCATGTTCGGCGGCTCCTCGATGGTGGCGCGCGATTCGAGCTGGGGCGGCGGCCAGATTGACATGTCGAGCGACGCCATCATCCCCGACCTGAAAGCCTTCTCGTCGCGCATCCACGGCCACGGTGCTGCGATCATGTGCCAGATCTCGCACCTTGGCCGGCGTGCCACCTCGGCGGCGATGAACTGGCTGCCGGCTCTGGCGCCGAGCCCGATCCGCGAACGCCGCCATCGCGACATCCCGCGCGAGATGGACCGCAGCGACATCGACCGTATCGTCGCCGACTACGCCGCTGCCGCGCTGCGCTGCAAGGAGGGCGGTCTCGACGGCTGCGAGACCGTGACCGGCGGTCATCTGATCGGCCAGTTCCTGTCGCCGCGTACCAACCGGCGCACCGACGGCTTCGGCGGCTCGCTGGAGAACCGCGCCCGCTTCGGACTGATGGTGCACGAGGCGATGCGCCGGAAGGTCGGCGACGACTACATCCTCGGCATCCGCTTCGTGGTCGACGAGGATATCGAGGAGGGCATCGGCTTCGAGGAGTGCGTGAGGATTGCGCAGCTGTTCGAGCGCGAGGGCCATATCGACTTCTTCAACGCCATCTTCGGCCGCATGGACACCGACCTGGCCCTTGCCGAGCACAACATGCCGGGCATGTCGCAGCCGCTGGCGCCGTTCCTGGCGACGGTCGGCGCGTTCAAGCGCGAGGTCGGCCTGCCCATCTTCCACGCCGCGCGCATCCCCGACATCGCCACCGCCCGCCACGCCATCGCCGAGGGCCTTCTCGACATGGTGGCGATGACGCGCGCCCACATGGCCGATCCGCAGATCGTCAACAAGCTGATGCGCGGCGAGGAGGAGCGCATTCGCCCTTGCGTCGGCGCTTCGCATTGCATGTACAAGAAGCTCGCCTGCATCCACAATCCGGCGACCGGTCGCGAGCAGATCCTGCCGCAGATCGTGCAGCCTTCGCCCCAGCCCGGCCGCAAGGTCGTCGTCGTTGGGGGCGGGCCTGCCGGGCTGGAGGCTGCGCGGGTTGCCGCCGAGCGTGGGCACAAGGTGGTGCTGTTCGAGGCGGCCAACCGCCTGGGCGGCCAGCTGCTGCTGGCGGTGCGCGCCACCTGGCGGCGCGACCTCATAGCCATCGTCGACTGGCGGGTGGCCGAGCTGGCGCGGCTCGGTGTCGACGTCCGGCTCAACACCTACGCGCAGGCCGGCGACGTGCTGGCCGAGAAACCCGACGCGGTGATCGTCGCCACCGGCGGCGTCCCCGACACGGTCTGGCTCGACGGCTGGGAGCACTGCACCACGGTGTGGAGCCTCCTGTCGGGTGACGTTGCCGCCAAGGACGAGCTCATCGTCTATGACGGGACCGGCCGCCACCAGGCGGTGTCCTGCGCGCTGCACCTCGCCGAGCAGGGCCGCGCCGTGCAGTTCGTCACCCTGGACGACAATGTCGGCCTGGAGATGGAGTACAACGCCCGCGTCGTCTACCGGAAGCGCTTCGCCGAGCACGGCGTGCGCACCACCATCGACCATCAGCTCGAGCGCGTGCGGCCGTCGGGTAACGGACTGGTCGCGACCTTCCGCCACGAGCTCACGGGCGAGACCATGGAGCTGCGCGCGCCGCAGGTCGTGATCGAGAACGGCACGGCGCCGATGACCGAGACCTTCGACGCCCTGCGTACCGGCTCGGTGAACGATGGCATCACCGACATCGACGCGCTGCTCGACGGCCGGCCGCAGCAGCCGAGGCCGCCGGCCGACGGCGCTTTCGAGCTGCACCGCATCGGCGATGCCATCAGCAGCCGCAGCGTCCATGCCGCCATCTACGATGCGCTGCGGCTCTGCATGGCCCTGTAGAAGCCGTCGCATCATGAACAACGATCTGAAAGTGCGCTCGACGAGCGCCAAGACGACACTGCGGCCGATGCACGCCGGCGATCTTGCGGCGATGCACCGCCTGGCCCAGCAGATGTCGTGGCCGCATCGGCCGGAGGATTGCGCGCAACTCTTTACGCTGGGCGCCGGCATCGTCGCCGTCGACGCAGCAGGGCTCACGATCGGCGTCGGCCTGCGCTGGAGCTTCGGCGACGTCGGCACCATCGGCCTGGTCCTGGTCGCGCCGGATCGGCAGGGCAGGGGCATCGGCCGCGCCCTGATGACGGCGCTGATCGCCGATTCGGGCTCGCGCGCGCTGATGCTGAACGCGACAGCCGAAGGGCTGCCGCTCTACGAGAAGCTGGGCTTCGTCTCGACCGGACTCGTCCGCCAGCACCAGGGACGGCTGACGGCAGAGCGGGCCCTGCCGCCCGCGCCGGACGTCCCGCTGCGGCGCGCCGCGCCGGCGGATTGCGCCGCAATATGCGCCCTCGACGCCGCCGTCTTCGGCGCCGACCGCTCGGCGCTCATCCGCCGCCTGGTGGCGAGCGGCGACGCCTGGCTGGTCGATCGCGCCGGACAGCCGGCGGCGTTTGCCATCCTGCGCCCTTTTGGCCGCGGCACGATCATCGGCCCGATCGTGGCGCCGAGCGAAGACGACGCCATCGCTCTCGCAGCGGTGGCGGCCAAGGCCGCACCACCCGGCGTGGTGCGCGCCGACATTCCGGCTGAGGCCGAGCGCCTCGCCGCCTGGCTGACGGCGGCGGGCCTGCCCGCCATCGACACTGTCACGGTCATGCTGCGCGGCAGCTGGCCCGTGACGCGGATGGGGCTGCAGCGGTACGGCCTCGCGCTTCAGGCCTTGGGTTGACGTCTCTACGCTTGCCGGTCAGCTCTCAACTGAAGTCCACGGTCGAGAAGGCGCGATCCAGGGTTTCGACGATGCGATCGCACTCGGCGCGGGTGATCACCAGCGGCGGCGACATGCTGAGGGTGTTGCCGTAGCGCCGCCCGCCAACCGACCGGCCGATCAGAAGGCCGTTGTCACGACAGAAGTCCTGAACGGCGGTGATGGCCTTGGCGTCGACCGGCTCCTTGCTGGCGCGGTCCTTCACCAGCTCGACGCCGATCAACAGGCCCTTGCCGCGGACTTCGCCCACGACCTTGTGCTTCTTCATCAAGGTGCGCAGTCCGTCCTGCAGATAGGCGCCGACGTCGGCGGCGCGCTCGGCGAGCTTCTCGCCTTCGAGGATCTCGATGTTGCGGACGGCGACCGCGGCCGAGACCGGGTGCCCGCCGTAGGTATTGACTTGGCCGACCTGGCGGTTGTCCGCGACCTCGCCGTAGAAGCTGTCGAACACGCTGTTCTTCACCACCGTCGCGGCGATCGGCAGGTAGGCGCTCGAGATGCCCTTGGCGATCGCGACGATGTCGGGCGCCACGTCATAGTGCTGGTGGGCGAACATCTTGCCGGTGCGCCCGAAGCCGTTGATCACCTCGTCGACGTGCAGAAGGATGCCGTATTTGCGGCAAAGCTTCTCAACCTCCGGCAGGTATTCGTCCGGCGGCACGGCGACGCCGACGCCGCTCATGATCGGCTCGACCAGCACCTCGGCGACCGTCTCGGGACCCTCGCCCAGGATGGCGGTCTCCATGTTCTTCACGCAGGCCAGGCCGCAGCTCGGATAGTCGAGCCCGAACGGGCAGCGATAGCAGTGGGGATGGGCGACGTGCACGAAGTCGCCCGAATAGGGTTCGAACTTCGCCTTGCGCTCGCCCATGCCGCCGGCGTCCAGGGTCGCCATGGTCGTGCCGTGATAGGAGAAGTAGCGGCTGATCGTCTTGAAGCGATAGTGCCCGGGATGTTCGTGCTTCATGTACTGGCGGGCGATCTTGAAGCCGGCCTCGTTGGCCTCGGAGCCGGAGTTGACGAAGTAGGTGTGATAGCCGCCGCCCATCAGCTCGTTGATCTTCTCGGCCAGCGCCGCGGCCGGCACGTTCATCGCGGTGTGCGGGAAATACGCCAGCTGCCGCAGCTGCTCCGCCGCAACGTTGGCGAGCTCGGCGCGGCCGTAGCCGATATTGACGCACCACAGTCCGGCCATGGCGTCGAGATAGGCGGTGCCGTCGGCATCGTAGATCGTCGAGCCCTCGGCGCCGGTCACCACGATCTGCTTCGCCTCCAGCGCCTTGTGCTGGACGATCGGATGCAGGACGTTCTCCAGGTCCTGCTTCACGACGGCTTGGCGGATCTCGGGATCGGGTGCGTTGGTGAGCGACATCACGGCCTCTTGCGGTTGCGGTGGGCAGCACCGGGGGATCGGCGCCCGTCGCAGCTACGATATAGACGTGCCGCCTCCGCCGAAAGAGCGGGGAGGGGCCGAATGCCGGGCGGCCGTGCATCGGCTATCGGACATTGATCGACGATCGCCGGTCTGGCGAATATTCCCGCAGCGCCGGCGCTATCGTGAGCACCTTGAAGCGGAATGGTGAAACTCGCGCCTGTTCTGATTGCGCCAGTCACCGGCGCCGAAGACGCACGATCGCGACCAGGTGGTGGGAGAACGTGACCCGGTCGCCGTCGTTCAGCCGCTGCGGCGTGCGAGCGACGCGGCGGCCATTCACGAACGTCCCGTTCATCGAACCGACGTCGCGGACGAAGAGGATCTCCTTTTCCAGGTAAACCTCGGCGTGACGCCGAGGCCCGGATCCAGATTGGTGGCGTGCCACACGAACCGCGATCGGTGAATGCTCCGAGTCGCCGCCGATGACCAGGCTGTCGGTGACGTGGACCGAGCCCCAATCGAAGCTCAGCGTCGCCCTCACCGATGGCGCCGGATGGTGCCGCGACGGCCGCTCGAGATGCCGCTTGTGTGGCAGACGTGTCATGACACGTGCGCCTGCATCATGCCTCCCCAATCGCCCCAATCGCGTCGTGCCCCCGCTCGACGCTTGCGCCGGCCGCTCATTGAACGCGGCGGTGCCTGACCATCCGCGTACGATAAAGTCAGGCCCGGGACAAGGCCTCGGTGCGCACTGAAAAAAATCGCCGGCCGTGGTCGCAAGCGGACTGGGCGTCCTGCTGGCTCTGCAAGCAGGTAAAAAATGAATAATGGATCAATACTTAAGTGCTTGTAAATCACTTTAGTTATTGACAGGATGTTGCGCGTCCTCATTCACCTCAGGCTCTTGCGCAAATGCGTGCTGCATTGTCATGCCGTGGCGACCTCGATGTCGCGCCCTTGTGTTGTCCCGTTGGGCGCCACCTCGTCGGCGACAGTTACTGCGCGTCGCCCCCCGGAGGGGGTAGCGCAAAATGCGGGAAATGCGGAAACCTATGCCGCCGAGGCGTAGATCCGGTCGAGGTCGCGGTCGTCGTAGGCGTATTCGGTCGAGCAGAACTCGCACTTCACCGCGACGCGGCCGCTGGTGTCGCGCAGGTCGTCGAGCTCCTCGCGTTTGATCGAGCGCAGCACGCGGGCGAGGCGCTGGCGGCTGCAGCGGCAGCGCGCGACGAACGGCCGGCGGGCGAACAGGCGGGCCTGCTCGGCATGGAACAGCCGGTGCAGCAGCGTCTGGGCCGGCAGCTTCGGGTCGAGCATCTCGGACTCGGTCGCCGAGGCCATCAGGATCACCGACTTGCGCCAGTCATCCTCGCGCTGCTCGCGATCGATATCGATGCGGCCGGCATCGAACTCCGGCATCTGCTGGACCATCAGGGCGGCGGCCCGCCAGTGGCCGGCGCCGTCGACGGTGTCGCGGCGCGCGGCGATCTTGATGCCGGTCGGCAACTGCTCGGACTGCCGGAAATAGGTGTGGGCGCAGTCGGCCAAGGTCGCGCCCTCGAGCGGCACCACGCCCTGATAGCGCTGGGTGTGCTGGCCCTGGTCCACGGTGAAAGCGAGACGGCCGCGGCCGAACAGCTTCGGCACATAGCCTTCCGGCGCTTCCCCGTTGTTGCCGGCGCCCAGCGCCACGGCGAGCTTCCAGGAATCGAACTGGGCATAGCCGCGCAACGCGCCGTCGGTGGTGAGGTCGGTGACCAGGAGCCGAATCGGCCCATCGCCCGAGATCTGCAGGGTGAAGATGCCGTCGTACTTCAAGGATGTTGCCAGCGCCGCACACAACACCATCGCTTCGGCGAGCGGCCGCGCCACGGCCCGCGGGTAGCCGTGGCGCTCGATGATGGCGTCCAATGAGGCTCCGAGCCGGACCAGCCGGCCGCGCACGCCCAAGGCATCGAGCTGAAAGGGCAGGGCGGCGTCGGAAGAGGGGTCTTCCGACGAGGCCATCAGGACAGGCACCAGGCGAGGATGGACTTCTGCGCGTGCAGGCGGTTCTCCGCCTCGTCGAACACGACCGATTGCGGCCCGTCGATCACGTCCTCCGTGACCTCCTCGCCGCGATGCGCCGGCAGGCAGTGCATGAAGATGGCGTCCTTCCTGGCCTGCGCCATCAGCCGCTTGTCGACCTGATAGCCGCGCAGCAGGTTGTGTCGTCGCGCCGCGCCGGGGCTGTCGGGGTCCTCATCACCCATCGACACCCAGGTGTCGGTGACGACGCAGTCGGCGCCGCGCACGATCTTCTCGGGGTCGTGACCGATGGTGATCTGGCCCTTCGACTTCTCGGCCCAGGCCAGCACGTCGGCCGGCGGCTTGAGCTCGGGCGGGCAGGCGACACGCAGCTCGAAGTCGAACTGGACCGCGGCATGGATCCAGCTGGTCGCCATGTTGTTGCCGTCGCCCGACCAGGCGATCGCCTTGCCCTGGATGTTGCCGCGATGCTCCTCGAAGGTCATCACGTCGGCCATCAGCTGGCAGGGATGCGTCTTGTCGGTCAGGCCGTTGATCACCGGCACGGTGGCATACTTGGCCATCTCGAGGAGTTTCTCCTCGACCGTCGTGCGCATCATGATGATGTCGACGTAGCGGCTGAGCACGCGCGCGGTGTCGGCGATGGTCTCGCCGCGCCCGAGCTGGGTGTCGGTGCGGCCCAGCATGATCGTCTGGCCGCCGAGCTCGCGCATGCCGACCTCGAACGACACGCGGGTGCGGGTCGAGGGCTTCTCGAAGATCATGGCGAGCGTCTTGCCGCCCAACGGCTTGTCATGGCCGCCGTTGGACCGCGCCTTTTTCATCGCCTTGCCGTGATCGAGGATCTGGCGAAGCGTCTTGGGATCGACCTGGTCGAGGTCGAGGAAATGTTTCGGTGCTGCCATGGCCGCCTACTCGGCTGCCTTGGCGGCCGCCTCGAAGGACTGAGCGGCCTTGCTCAGGATGTCCATGCCCTCGTCGATGACCGCCTTGTCGGCAATCAGCGCCGGGAAGATACGGATCACGTTCTCTCCGGCCGGCGGCACCAGAAGCCCAAGCGACTGCAGCCGGTTCACCATGTCGCCCGCCGGGACGGCGGCCGTGCACTGGATGCCCTGCAGGAAGCCCATGCCGCGTTGCTCGACATAGACCTTGGGATGCTTCTTCACGAGTGCTTCGAGCTGGCCCTTGAGGTACTCACCCTTCTCGCGCACGGCGTCGATGAAGCCCGGCTTCAGCAGTTCGTCGAGCACCGCGTTGGCGACGCCGGTGGCCAGCGGATTGCCGCCATAGGTCGAGCCGTGCGTGCCCGGCACCATGCCGACCGCCGCCTTCTCGGTCGCCATGAAGGCGCCGATCGGGAAGCCGCCGCCCATGCCCTTGGCGATCGCCGCGACATCGGGCTTCACGCCCGACCAGTCGTAGCCCCACATCTTGCCGGTCCGGCCGAAACCCGTGTGGATCTCGTCGTAGAACAAGAGCAGGCCGAACTCGTCGCAGATCGCGCGCAGGTCCTTGAGGAACTGCGTGGTCGTGGCGCGGATGCCGCCTTCGCCCTGAATCGGCTCGACTAGGATGCCGGCGGTCTCGTCGTCGATCATGTCGCGCACGACGTTGGTGTTGTTGAGCGGCGCGTGCTTGTAGCCGGGCGCCGGCGGGCCGAAGCCTTCGAGGTACTTTTCGTTGCCGGTGGCGGCGAGCGCGTTCAGCAGGCGGCCGTGGAACGCTGCCTGGAAGCAGATGATCTTGTAGCGCTGGGGCTTGCCGTTCATGAACTGATACTTGCGGATCAGCTTGATGCCACCCTCGATCGCCTCCGCGCCCGAGTTGCAGAAGAACATCGTGTCGGCGAACGACACCTCGGTCAGCCGCTTGGCCAGCTTCTCGCCGTTGCCGACGCGGAACAGGTTGGAGGTGTGCCACAGCTTCTGGCCCTGCTCGGTCAAGGCCTTGACCAGGGTCGGATGGCAGTGGCCCAGCGCGTTCACGGCGATGCCCGAGGTAAAGTCCAAGTAACGTCGGCCGTCCGTCGCGTAGAGATAATTGCCCTCTCCGCGTTCGAACACGACGTCCTTGCGACCGTACGTCGGCATCACAGCCGTAATCACTGGACCCTCCTACAAATGAAAGACCCCGCTCTTCGACCTCGGCTCCGGGACGGATTTACCGGGGTTGAGCGGGGGCGGGCACTATCTTACCGGGGTCGGGGGTGTGTCAACTTGGCCCACAGCTGGGGGTTCGCGCCTTGAGGGTGCCCCACCCCTCTGCTAGGACGGCCCCGCTTCCGATGACCCCCCTGCCAACCCGCAATTCCAAGCTCACTCTGCGCCGCGCCGATTTCCGCTCGGTGCCGGAGATGCTGGACTACGCCGCCCAAGGGGAGACCGGGGTCACCTTTTATAGTGTCCGGGGCGAGATTCTCTCGGCCTTGAGCTGGCGCCAGATCCGCGAGCGCGCCCACGTCACCGCCCGCCGCCTGATCGGCGCAGGCTTTGCACGCGGCGAGCGCATTCTCATCACCGCCGACACCTGGCCGGGCTTCTTCGACGCCTTCTTCGGCGCCCAGTATGCCGGGCTATTGCCCGTGCCGGTCTCGGTTCCGGTCGGGATCGGCGGCAAGGACGCCTATCTCGAGCAACTCAAGCGCCAGCTCGCGGCGTCGGGTGCGGTCGCGGCGGTCGGCATCGAGGACCTCGCCGGCTTCCTGGCCGATGCGGCCGCCGAGTTCCCGGCCGTGCGCCTGCATGGCGGAGTGTCGGTGCTCGAGGCGCTGCCCGAGAAGCCGGTCGATCTGCGGCCGCTCGGTCCCGCCGACCTCTGCTACATCCAGTTCTCCTCGGGCAGCACGCGCCATCCGCATGGCGTGCAGATCACGCAGGCCGCCTTGATGGCCAATCTTGCCGGCATGACCGGACCGGCGGGCCTGGAGGTCGTGCCGGGCGATCGCGCCGTGAGCTGGCTGCCGCTCTATCACGACATGGGCCTGATCGGCTTCACCATGGCGCCGCTCAGCACCCAGATCTCGCTCGACTACCTGACGCCGCGCGACTTCGCGCGCCGGCCGACGCAGTGGCTGAACCTGATCTCCCGCAATCGCGGCACCATCGCCTACAGCCCGAGCTTCGGTTACGACCTCGCCGCCCGCCGCGCCGCCAACCAGCCCGACGATCTCGACCTCTCGTCGTGGCGTCATGCCGGCATCGGCGGCGACATGATCCGGCCCGACGTGCTCGACCGCTTCTCTGCCGCTTACGAGAAGGCGGGCTTCAGCGCCAAGGCCTTCATCCCGAGCTACGGCATGGCCGAGGTCTGCCTCGCCATCACCTTCAGCCCGCATGGCGTCGGCGTGCGTACCGACACGATCGATCGCGTCGCACTCGCCGAGGGCCACCGTGCGCAGCCCGCGCTCGATGCCCAGGACGAGCGGCGCGCGCGTAGCTTCGTGCTCTGCGGCAAGGTGCTGCCGGGCCCTCGCCTCGAAGTGCGCGACGAAGAGGGCAAGGCGCTGGGCGATCGCGAGATCGGCCGCATCTTCGTGGCCGGCCCCAGCATCATGCCGGGCTACTATGGCGAGCCCGAAGCCACGCGCGAGGTACTGTCCGCGGACGGTTGGCTCGACACCGGCGATCTTGGCTACACGCTCAAGGGCGAGATCGTCGTCACCGGCCGCGCCAAGGACCTGATCATCGTCAACGGCCGCAATATCTGGCCGCAGGACATCGAATGGGCGATCGAATCGCGCAAGGTCGTGAAGAACGGCGATTCGGTGGCCTTCTCCGTCGATGCGGGTGAAGGCGAGCGCGTCGTCGTCGCCGTGCTGGCGCGCGTGTCGGGCGAGGAGGGGCGCAAGACCCTGGCGAGCGACGTGGCGCTCGCCGTGCGCGAAGCCATCGCCGTCGATTGCGAGGTCGTGCTGGTGCCGCCGTCCATGGGCTTGCCCACGACATCGTCGGGCAAGCTCTCTCGTGCGCGCGCCAAGGCCAATTACCTTGCCGGCCTCTACGCTCCCAAGACCGCCGCTGCCTAAGCTCGTCGCCGTCACCGGCGCCACGGGCTTCGTCGGTCCGCATCTCGTTTCGGCGTTGGCGCGCCGCGGCTTCCGGCTGCGGCTCCTGATCCGGCGCTGGTCGCCGCTGCCCTCGCTGGCGGGCGTCGAAGCCGACATGGTGCTGGGCGACCTTTCGGACGAGGCCGCGCTGAAGCGCCTGGTCGCGGGCGCCGATGCGGTGGTCCATGCCGCCGGTCTCATCAAGGCACGCCGGCCGGACGACTTCATGCGGGTCAATCGCGATGGCACAGCGCTGCTTTCGGCCCTGGCGCCCGACGCCCTGTTTGTCCTGCTGTCATCGCTGGCGGCCCGCGAGCCGCAGCTCTCGCCCTATGCCGCGAGCAAGCGTGCCGCCGAGGAAGTCGTCTCGACCCGCTCGGGCCAGCGGCTGACGGTCCGCGCCCCGGCCGTCTATGGTCCGGGCGACCGCGAGACCCTGGCCTATTTTCAGACGGTCGCGGGCGGCCTGGCCGTGCGGCCCATGCTGCGCGACGCCCGGCTGTCGCTGATCCATGTGGTCGACCTCGCGGAGGCCCTGGCGCGAGCCGTCGACCGGCCGCCGCCGCCATCGATCTACGAGATCGATGACGGAAAGCCGGATGGCTACACGTACCGTGAGATGGCGGCGGCAGCCGCCGTCGCGCTCGGTCGCCGCCGGGTGCGTTCGCTTGCCGTGCCCCGGCCGGTCATGGCGACCCTCGCCAGGGTCAATGCGCTCAACAACGCGCTGGGAGGTCAGGTCCAGATTCTGACCCCGGCCAAGGTTGCAGAAATTTTTCACCGCGATTGGACGGTCCATGACCGGCGGCTGGTGGAAGCCCTGGACTGGCGGCCGGGTCACGACCTGGCGTCCGGCTTCCGCGAGACGATCTTGTGGTACCGTCAGGCCGGATGGCTCTAGACCTTGTGAAATACCCCGTAACAAATTGTCATTTCACAAGGAATCGCCCTTTCTGGCACTGATACGTTGTCTTACCCCGGGACCTCTGGAGCCGCTTTTGCGCACTGCCCACGAATTGACCGTCGAAAACGACGGCATCGCCGACACGATGATCCTGACGCGCAGCGTTTCGCGCGCCGAGGTCGTTCGTGAAATCTGCGCCCATCTCGAACCCTACCAGGTCGGCGAGAAGCCGATCACGGGTGAGACGGTGATCGCCAAGGATCTCACCATCGATTCGCTGGCCATCATGGACATGGTCATGGAACTCGAAGACCGCTTCGACGTGTCCATCCCGATGAGCGTCATCGCCGAGATCCATACGGTCGACCAGCTGGCCGACACGATTGGCGACCTGCGCGCCAGGGCCTAGTTCCGACTCGATCACCACGGCTCGATCACAATAGGGAGGCCTGGGCATCATGGGCCTTTTCGACCGCCACGCCGGCCTGCTCGACGCGTACCGCGACGTGCGCACGACCGGGTACGACCCGTTCCAGATCCGCATGGAGCGGGTGCTGTCGCCCACCAAGGCGATCATCAACGGCCGCGAGACCCTGCTGGTCGGCACCAACAACTATTTCGGGCTGACCTTCGACCCGTCCTGCATGGAAGCGGCCATCGAGGCGATCCGCGCCGAGGGAACCGGCACGACGGGTTCCCGTATCGCCAACGGCAGCTACTCCGAGCACGTGGCGCTTGAGAAGGAGATCGCCGAGTTCTACGGCAAGAAGCACTGCATGGTCTTCACGACCGGCTACCAGGCCAATCTCGGCGTGATCTCGACGCTGGCCGGTCAAGGCGACTTCCTGCTGATCGACGCCGACAGCCACGCCTCGATCTACGATGCCTGCAAGATGACCCAGGCCGAGGTCGTGCGCTTCAAGCACAACGACCCGTCGAGCCTGGAGGCCCGCCTGCGTCGGCTCGGCGACAAGCCGGGCAACCGCGTGGTCGTGCTGGAGGGCATCTACTCGATGCTGGGCGACAGCGCGCCACTGCGCGCGTTCGTCGATGTCTGCAAGAAGTACGGCGCCTATGTGCTGATCGACGAGGCCCATTCGCTGGGGGCTCTGGGCGAGCATGGCCGCGGGCTCTGCGAGTCGACGGGCGTGATCGACGATTGCCATTTCATCGTCGGCACCTTCTCCAAGACCCTGGGGGCGATCGGCGGCTACTGCGTGTCGGACGATCCCGATTTCGACATCCTGCGCGTCACCGTGCGTTCCTACATGTTCACGGCCTCGCTGCCGCCTTCGATCGTGGCCTCGGTCCGCCAGGCGCTGCGCGTGGTCAAGGCCCGCCCCGAGCTCCGCCGCCAGCTGTGGGACAACGTCGCCACGCTCTACGACGGCCTGAAGGCGCAGGGCTTCACCCTGGGGCCCGAGCATGGGCCGGTCGTCGGGGTGCACCTGCCGGATCGCATGACCGCCATCGGCTTCTGGCGCGCCATGCTGGATGCCGGCATCTACGTCAATGTCGCCGTGCCGCCGGCCACGCCGAACGGCGTTTCGCTGCTGCGCTGCTCGCTCTGTGCGGTGCACACCAAGGAACAGCTCGACCATATGGTCGAGGTCATGACCGGCATCGGCCGCCAGTTCGGCGTCCTTCCCGACAAGCAGCTGCGCGCCGCCGGCGCGCGCTGAACCTCACTGCAGCTTGCGGGCGAACAGCCAGGTGGCGTAGCTCAGCGTCACCGCCGCGATCACCATCATCGGCCACAGCATCGGCCAGGCCAGCGACCAGCTGAGGTCCTGCAGGAACACGCCGCGCGACAGGGCGACCATGTAGCGGATGGGGTTGAGGTAGGTCAGGGCCTGGCACCATTGCGGCATGTTGGCGATCGGCGTCGTGAAGCCCGACAGAACCGTGAAGGGTGACAGCAGCAGGAACACGCCCAGGATCGCCTGCTGCTGGGTCTTGGCGATCGAGGAGATCACCAGGCCGATGCCGATGGCCGACAGCACGAACACCACGATGCCGGCGTTGAACACGAGGATGTTGCCGACGAACGGCACGCCGTAGGCCGCCACCGCGATGGCGGCGATGACGTTGGCTTCGATGAAGCCCACGCACAGCGCCGGCGCCGTCTTGCCGATCAGGATCTCCATGGGCCGGAGCGGCGTCACCAGCAGCTGGTCGAAGGTGCCGAGCTCGCGCTCGCGGGCGACCGACAGGGCGATGATCAGCAGCGTGGCGACGGTGGTCAGGAGCACGGCGAGCCCGGGCAGGATGAACCAGCGGCTCTCGAAGTTGGGGTTGAACCAGG